>CACZCM010000001.1 GCA_902779615.1 uncultured Ruminococcus sp.
GGGGGATGTCAGTTTGTTTATGCGCTTTGACAAAATACGCTGTCTGCCCCTGACAAAATACATTCACTTTTGGATGACAGAATGAGTGGGCTGTGACACGATAGCTGAATTATCGATCGAAAATCATTACTTCTTTTTCTTGTCATTTTTATTGGTCTTTTCAACCGTGATCTTCTTTTCCTCCTCAAGCTGCGATGTGCAGTGCGGACAGCGCTTTGCTTTTATGGAGATCTCGCTCATGCAGAACGGGCATTCCTTTGTTTCAGGCTCGGGTTCAGGCTCTTCCGCAGGCTTTTTGCCAAACTCCATCATCTTATTGAACGCCTTGACGATGCAGAAAATAATAACCGCCATGATCAGGAAGTTAATGATCGCGGCAATAAACTGGCCAAAAAGAATAGGACCGACATTCAATATTTTTGTCATCTGCTCGATATCAGCCACACCCGCAAGTTTACTTATAAGCAGCTGGATCGCAGGCATAATTACATCGTCGCAAAGCGATGATACGATACTCTGGAACGCGCCGCCGATGATAACGCCGACTGCAAGATCCATAACATTGCCTCGTGAAATAAATTCCTTAAATTCACCAATAAAGCCTTTCTTCTCACTCATTTGTTTGACCCTCTTTTCATAAATCTTTCGGGAGATTCCGAAGCATTTCAGGTGTAATAAGCATCGAAGTTTATCCGCCTTTGGTGTATAATTCAAGATACCTACTACAATTCTATTATATTTCTTTATTCGACATTTTTCAAGACTTTCCGCAAATTTTATATTTTTCACATATTTATGATGAGTTTTTTGTGAATATAAACAATAATCTTAAAAGGCGATTTATTTTTGAAATAAATCTTGACAAATTAGAAATATAAGTGTATAAAGTAGTTGGGATATATTTATTTTTAACTCGTCAAGGGGTGCTGGAAAAATGTCCGATGACAGTTCGGAAAAAAAGGATAAAAAGAAACAGAAAACTTCATTTGCACAGCTTCTGGGAATAAAGCCCAGAGGCGTCACCGAGGAAGAAATTCTCGATCTCATAGATGCAGGCGAGGAAAGCGGCAGCGTTGAGGAACACGAAAAAAGCCGTATCGAGAACATTTTTGACTTCACTGATCGTTCCGTCGGCGACATCATGACCCATCGCATAGACATCACTGCTTTGGAAGACACGGCAGGGCTTGACGACACAGTTTGCCTTGCCATAGACAGCGGCTACTCAAGGATACCCGTATATCACGGCGATATCGACAGCATAATCGGCGTACTTTATGTGAAGGATCTGTTAAAATATCTGATCGGCGAATCTAAAATCAAGTTCTCGCTCGACGAGATAGTTCGCACCGTTCCGTTCGTTCCGAAGAGCAAAAGCTGCGAAAAATTATTTGCTCTTATGACGGATAATAAGGTACAGATGGCGGTTGTTGTTGACGAATACGGCGGTACGGAAGGGCTTGTTACTCTTGAGGATCTTGTTGAGGCGATCCTCGGAAACATTCAGGACGAATTCGATGATGAAGACGAAAGCATAAAAAAGCTAGGAGTGAATTCATTCTCGGTCGACGGGCTGACGGCGATCGAGGACGTCGAGGCGCTTATAGGAGAAAAGCTTGATGTACCCGATGACTGCGATACTCTGGCTGCATTTATACTCGAAAAGCTGGGTCGGATACCTCAGCCGGATGAAAAACCTGTTGTGAAGGCAGGCAGCATTATTCTGACCGTTGAAGAGATCGAAGACAGAAGGATCGCAAAGGTCCTTATAATGAAAAACCAGCCTAAAAATAATGATTGATCTAAAGCGGGAATAACTCCAAGTTCCCGCTTTTATCTATAACTCGTAATAGATTTTCACAATAGCGCAGACATTGAAATAATCGGTTTAATGTGTTAAAATATATTTGGGCTTCCCGCCCCATACACATAGATCTGAGGTATTGATATGAAAATAATTGATATTATTAACAGCGGCAAACCTACCATCTCGATGGAGGTGTTTCCGCCTAAAACCGATGACAAATTTAACTCGATCATGCAGGCAACAGAGGAGATCGCTGCGCTGAGACCCGATTTCATGAGCGTAACCTACGGCGCAGGCGGCGGGACTTCAAAATTCACAGCCGAGATCGCAGAAAATATCCAGAATAAATACGGCGTTCCGACCCTCGCCCACCTGACCTGTGTCAGTTCTGACAAGGACAAGATCGACAGCGTTATGAACGACCTGCAAAGCAGGGGGATCGAGAACGTTCTTGCGCTCAGAGGCGATATCCCCCAAGGATTCGACCGCACTAAATGTGAATACCATTACGCAAGCGAGCTGATCGACGATATTCGATCGCACGGCGATTTCTGCATAGGCGGCGCCTGCTACCCCGAAACTCACCCCGAGAGCCCCACATCAATGAAAGATATTGAAAATTTAAAGATCAAAGTCGATAAGGGGTGCTGTTTCCTGACAACGCAAATGTTCTTTGATAATAATATATTATACAATTTTATATATCGTGTGCGCGAGGCAGGAATAAACGTCCCGATCGTTGCCGGGATAATGCCTGTCACCAACGCTGCGCAAGTAAAAAGGATCAGAGAGATATCAGGTTCGCAGCTGCCGTCACGGTTCATACGCATTGTAGACCGCTACGGCGACAATCCTTTGGCGATGAAACAGGCGGGGATCGCGTTTGCAGTATCTCAGATAATCGATCTGTACGCAAACGGAGTCAACTCCGTTCATGTATACACAATGAACAAGCCGGAGGTCGCAAAAGCAATAATGGACAACATTTCGTACATCATTAAATAGTTTTTTCAAGAAAAGGAATGTGGACACTCACAATGGCGGTTACTGCAAATTTCACCATAGTAAATCTGACTGCGCGTCCAAACGAGGTGACGGCAGTCGAAAGCGAGGCGCTGCGATATTTAGGATACCGAGGCGTAAAGCCCGAAGAAAACGACCTTGACCGCATACGTGAATGCGAAAAAGAGCTTATGTCCGTAATTTCGCCGAAATGCTGCTACGCATATACCGATATTGTTTCTATAGACAATTCGGGCGTTGATATCGGATTCGGCACGATTAAAAGTAAACAGCTTGCCGCACATCTGAAAGGCTGCACCGGAGTATATCTGTTCGCGGCAACGATCGGTATCGGCGCAGACAGACTGATCGCAAAATACAATCGTATCAAGCCCTGGAAAAGCGTGATGATAGACGCACTCGGCTCGGCGGCGGCGGAAGACTGGTGCGACAAAGCCGAGCTTCGCATAACAGGCGGACGCACCGATCACTGCTCGAGATTCAGCCCGGGCTACGGAGACTTTTCGCTCACACATCAGATGGATTTTATGAGATATCTTGATATGAACAGGCAGCTCGGCATTACGCTCTCGGACTCGCTTTTGATGACTCCGACAAAATCCGTAACGGCAGTGATCGGCATAGGTGCGTCAAACAGGATATGCGATAATAAATGCTCCGCCTGCGGAAATAGATCTTGTCTTTATCGGCAAGCCGGCAGCTGACCCATCATAATAATCGAGGTAAACACAATATGAACATAATTGAAAAGATCCGTTCTTCGATCACTTACTTTGACGGCGGAATGGGGACTCTCCTTCAGGAGGAGGGGCTGAAGCCCGGGGAACTGCCCGAACTGTGGAATATAAGCCGCCCCGATGTTATATATAACATTCATAAAAATTATCTTGAAGCCGGAAGCAACATAATTACCACAAATACCTTCGGCGCAAACCGACTGAAATTTGATAATCTTGAAGAGATCATATCATCAGCTTTAAACATAGCGCGGCGCGCCGTGTCCGATGCGGACGGCGACCGATATGTTGCCTTTGATATGGGACCTCTCGGAAAAATGCTCAAGCCGCTGGGCGATATGGATTTTGAAGAAGCTGTAGACATTTTCGGCGAGAGCGTGCGTATTGCAGAAAAATGCGGAGCAGATCTCATAATCATCGAAACGATGAACGACTCCTACGAAGCAAAAGCGGCGGTACTTGCGGCAAAAGAGAACAGCAGCCTGCCGGTATTTGCGACCTGCGTCTTTGATGAAAATGCAAAGCTGATGACAGGCGCAGACCCTGCCGCAATGGCGGCCATGCTTGAAGGTCTGGGCGTTGACGCTATCGGTATGAACTGTTCGTTAGGTCCCCGTCAGATGGTCGGTATTGTTCCCAAGCTTGCAGAACGTGCAAGCGTACCCGTTATCGTGAATCCAAATGCCGGACTTCCGAAAAGCGTTGACGGCAAAACTGTTTACGATGTTGACGCCGAGGAATTTTCCGAAATTATGATAGATATCGTGAAAGCAGGCGCAACTATAATAGGCGGCTGCTGCGGAACAACTCCCGAATTTATCAGACGCACTGTTGAAAAAACTAAGGATCTTCAATTTAAGCTTCCCGAAAAAAAACATCTTACTGTCGTATCGTCATATACTCATGCTGTGGATATCGGAACTGTGCCCGTCCTTATCGGTGAGCGCATTAACCCGACCGGCAAGAAAAAATTTAAACAGGCGCTGCGTGACAACGACCTTGAATATATTCTAGGAGAAGGCGTTGCGCAGCAGGACGCCGGCGCCGACATTCTGGACGTAAACGTTGGTCTGCCAGAAATAGACGAGCCGGCTATGATGGTTCGTGTAGTTAGCGAGCTTCAGGCGGTTAGCGACCTGCCCCTTCAGCTTGATACCGTTGATCCGATCGCTATGGAAAGGTCAATGCGCATTTACAATGGAAAACCGCTTGTCAACTCCGTCAACGGCAAGCCCGAAAGTATGAAGGCAATATTCCCTCTTGTAAAAAAATACGGCGGCGCGGTGATCGCTCTGACTATCGGCGTTGACGGTATTCCGGATACGGCGCAGGGGCGTTACGAGATCGCAAAAACGATCGTTGACGAGGCGGCAAAATACGGTATCGACCGCTGTGATATTATTGTTGATCCGCTTGCAATGACCGTTTCGAGCGACACCAACAGCGCAAACGTCACTTTGGAGAGCATCAGGCTGATCGAAGAAAAGCTTGGCGTTCACACAAGCCTTGGCGTATCAAATATTTCGTTCGGGCTGCCCAACCGTGATTTTATCACATCAACGTTCTATGCGATCGCTCTGCAAACAGGACTTGACTGCGCTATCATGAATCCGTTTTCATTTGAAATGATGAAGGTCTACCACAGCTTCAAGGCACTGCGAAACATGGACGAAAGCTGCACGGGATATATTGAATTTGCATCAAATGTGACAGTGAACAGCGAGTCGAGATCTGCGTCCAAAAAAGGCGACACCCAAGCTGAAGACGAACCGCTTAAACGTGCGATCATCAAAGGTCTTGCAGAGCAAGCGCGCACAACGGCGGCGGAACTGATAAGGAATATCGATCCGCTCGAAGTTATAAACGATCAGATAATACCGGCCCTCGACAAGGTAGGCAAGGGCTTTGAGGAAAATACGGTTTTTCTTCCGCAGCTTCTTATGAGCGCAGACGCGGCGAAAGCTGCATTTGAGGCTGTCCGCGAAGCAATGTCATCCGAAAATAAATCGAGCAAGGGCAGCATCATTCTTGCAACCGTCAAGGGCGATATTCACGACATCGGCAAAAATATAGTAAAGGTTCTGCTGGCGAATTACGGATACAATGTGATAGATCTCGGAAAAGACGTTCCACCCGAAACAATTCGTGACTGTGCGCTTGAAAACAACATCAAGCTTGTCGGACTAAGCGCGCTTATGACAACGACCGTTCCCGCTATGGAAGAAACTATCCGACTTATACGTGAGAGCGGGTCGCCTGCAAAAGTAGTTGTCGGCGGCGCAGTTCTGACGCAGGAATACGCAGATATGATCGGCGCTGATAAATACGCGAAGGACGCAATGGAAACGGTTCGCTATGCCGAGGAAATTTTCGGATAAAAATAAATATTATTACTATAATGAGCAAAAAAGTAAAATTGCACAAAACAAAAGTACGATATAGCATAGCATAAAGTTTTCGCCAAACCTTTTTCAAAAGGCTTGCAGGATCCAAGGACAGCGGTCTCCGCTGCCGCGTCGGTCGGTGCTTCTGCTACGCCGTGGTCTCCCCCGGAGACCCGCACCCTTGGTCGCCGAAGGCATGCTCCATGTCTCGCCTGCCGGCTCGGTCGGCGCTTCTGCTGCGCCGTGGTCTCCCCCCGGAGACCCGCGCCCCTTTTCGAAAGAGGGGCATTTTGGCAGAAAATGCCCCTAACTAAAGGTTTGCACCAAAGTTCCCTCGCCGCTCCAAGGCGACGCAATTGTTGTTAATTCTGACGAAAGAATAAAATTTTGCTCATTTATAGATAATTAAAACAAAGATCCTCCTTTACACCGTTTAAAGGAGGATCTTTTTCACTGATATACACAAACCGTATTCCGCCGCTCGCAAGTATATCAGTATACTATTACCGAGCATTATTAAAAGAGTATTCTTATTTACATCAGATCATTATTATCGTATTCCAGATATTTTTCATTGTCACTTACATCATTGGTGATAAGCATACCTCGTTTGTCACGAACTATCGTAAATGTATGAGTACAGACTGTTGTGGTTATGTCGGGGTCATTTTTATAGCGAAGATTCTGTGTGACCGTTGCTGTGACGGTGTACTGCCTGTTTTTGTAGTCAATGTCATCAATATCCAGCGAATAATCGGCAAACTTTGCGCCGCCTTCTCTGCGGCTTCTCTCCCCTATGACCGCGGCGTTGTGGTCGTTGTAGTACCAAAAGTCACAGCCCTCTTTCACGATGCCACGAAACGATACATTTTCCTCGCCCGAGTATGTCCGCATCATAGACGTCATATAACTGTCAATAACTTTTTCTGCCGCAGCATTGTCACGATCAAATACACCGCATGAATCCGCATACGCAGCCCCGCCTGCACTGATAATCACCACAGCCGCAACGGCTGCCGTTATTATTTTTTTTACCATAAACAGCGTAACCTTCTTAATGTACAATAATAAGCAATATATTCCCGAGATCTTACCATAAATCATGATCTCTTAATTTTATTATAAAATCTATTTTTTACTTTGTAAATACATTTAAACAATTGTTTTATTAATGTTTACAATTTGTGCAAAAATTTTCAAAATTAGTTTTTTATTTTACTTGAATTTTTAACTATTATCAGTTATACTAATAAAAAAGGAGGTATATGCCCATGGAAAACGAACTTATGACCGCCGAGCAGCTTGTTCTCAGGATCGCTGACAAACTTGAAACTGAATCACGTTACTCTCTCACCAAAGATTATATACAGCACGGCTCTGTAAGTGTTTATGCTCACTGCATTTCCGTTGCGGCAGAAAGCCTTCGTATTGCACGCAGACTCAGACTGAATGTTGATACAGACTCTCTGATCCGAGGTGCGCTGCTCCACGATTATTTTTTGTATGACTGGCACGACAACCCCGACGGACGTCATAACCTTCACGGCTTTACACACCCGTATAAGGCGCTGAAAAACGCCATTGAAGATTTCGATCTGAACGAAAAGGAATGCGATATTATCGTTCATCATATGTTTCCGCTTGTTCCTGTTCCCCCTCATTCAAAGGAGGCTTGGGTAGTGTGTCTGGCTGACAAAATTTGTGCGACAAGAGAAACCCTGCTGATGCGCAAAGCTTCGATGTCCGTTCGCTGACCAACAAATAAACAGCCGATCATGTCCCCTGCTTCCAAATATGCGGCCGGGGACATTTTTATTCGGCGAACTAGGTCATTTCTGGCTGAATGAAACAACAGCCGCAGTATTATATTTGTTTTTTAAAGGCACAGCTTTAAAAACGAGGTGACTTAGGTCACCTCATTTTTTACAAAAAAGTACCTCCACAGCACTTATACTGCGGAGGTACAATTTCAGATCACATATGGATCATAATGGATAATATCAAGATGCCTTCTTGCCATACTTCGCAAGAGATTCTGTTATTCTCTTGTTCTTGGAAAGACCAACGCTGAAGCGGAGAACTTCAAGTGCGTCACCGGAAGTGATAGTACCGTCTTCGTCGATATCAGCGATCTTCTTGTTATCATCAGTTGTCTTCACAAGACCTGCGCTCATGCGGAGGATCGTGAGTGCGTCTGCGGACAGGATCTCGCCGTCCTTATCCATATCGCCTACTACGAAACCGTCATCGGGCTTCGGCTCGGGCTTGGGTTCGGGCTGCGGCTCAGGCTTGGGCTCGGGCTGCGGCTCAGGCTTGGGCTCGGGCTTAGGCTCGGGCTTATCAGGAGTTGCTGTCTTGTGTGTGCCCTCAGGAACATCGATCTTTGTGAATGTATCTGCTGCATCCAAACCTGCGCTGATGATCTTAACAGGTGCAGAACCGTCATTCGGGATAACACTCAGTGTCTCGCACTTACCTGTGATACCGAGATCGTCGGTATTCTTCTTAACCTTGAACTGTACTGTAAAGAGGTCTACCGGCTCACCGGTTGTGTCGTTTGTAAGACCTTCTGCTGCGATCACACCGATTCTAACAGTGCCAGCCTCATCAACATTAGCAACCGTCATAGGATCTGATGTGGATTCTGCGAGGTTTTTGCTGTCTGTTACCTCAACAAGTTCGGGATCGAATGTGATAACATAGTTGTAACTGCCAACCTTACCTTCTGTAACGTTGCCGATCTTAACTGCTACGTCAACGAGATCGCCCTCAACGTATGCTGTATCAGGAGTTTCAACAGGCTGCGGCTCCGGCTCGGGAGTTGTGAAGTAAGAACCGTAGTACTGCTCGTTATCCTTGTAGCTGTCAAGTGTGAACCATGCGCCGTTTGTTGTGATCGCGCCGCTGAATTCGTTAACTGTCTTGTCATTGTTGTCAAGAACAAAGATCCAGCCGTCGAAGTTCTCTGTTACGAGTGTTTCGTCATAAGGACAATCCTCATCGTAGCCCTCTGTGTTGATGTTTACTGTCTGATGTGCTACTGCTGCGAGTTCGGGATCTGCAGGGTTGCCTGCGTCTACAAATGCATTAAAGATAACAGTGGATGTCTCGGGGGACACTTCGATCTTGAATACATTCTCGCCTACTTCGGGTGCTGCTGTCATTTCAACGCCCGGCCATGATGCAGGTTCGCTCGGCTGCCACCAGTATGCGCCAACTGATTCGTTAGATGCGCCTGCGTCTGTCTTGAAGTAATTGTCCGGAGCAAGGAAGTAGTAGGTGTACATATCATCGCCGCTTGTCTTCGCATTTACTTCAACAGCAAATGCCGGAGAAGCTGCGGCTGCACCGACTGTCATGCTCAGCAGCAGGGCTGTTAGTGCCTTTGCGCTTTTCTTGCGTGTCATTAAATTACATCTCCTTTTAAATTTCTTTCTAAACAGGACCAATTCACCAAAAGAACTTAAAACCCCGAATAAAGTTTAGTGAATGATCCAATTTCAATTACTATTGTAACATAGATCACGAAGAATTTCAAGTTAATATTAACGTTATTATTCACAATTTTTTTCGTGAAAAATGATAATAATTAACAAAGAAATTTTTTTGTTCTCCGTTTTTGCACATTGAAACGTAAAAAATAAAATAGGAACGACAAAACCGCCGTCCCTATAAATGTTATTTTGAGTTTGCTTTCGCCTGAAACTTTTCGTTATCAACAATAAATCTCTCGTGAATTCCGCAGGCGATCTCTCCGCAGTCGTCGGCTGCCGTTATATCAAAAACAAGTCGGCGGCGGTCGATCTCGGTAAGCTTTACCGTACAGGTGACAGTTTTACCTACAGGAGTAGGCGCGGTATGTTGGATATTGATGAGCGTACCGACAGTCCCCATACCGTCTTCAAGGTACTGCGAAACAGCTCTCCACGCCGTTTCTTCCACAAGCGCGATCACGGCAGGAGTTGCCAGAACATCCAGCTCTCCGCTGCCTGCCTTTCTCGCCGTCATGTCTTCCGTTACTATTCTTGACATCGTATTTGTTATTCCAACATTCAGCATAAAACATCCTCCCCTGCCGCATTAACAGCTCTCCCGAGCCTTCTCAGCCCTTCATGCACGCTTTCTCTCGGCGCTGCAATATTCATTCTCAAAAATCCGGAACCGCTTTTGCCGTAATGCGATCCCGCCGTCAGAAACAGCTTTCCCTCTTTTCTGATGTGGTCAGCAAGCTTATCGGTATTTTGGGTCAAACGTGTGCAGTCAAGCCACAAAAGGTATGTGGCGTGTGACTCAGCGACGCTCATTTCGGGAATATTTTCCCCGAGATATCTAATCACAAGCCGCTTGTTTTCATATATATAGCTTCTCAGCTCGTCAAGCCACTTTTCTCCTTCGTTGAACGCCGCTATGGCAGCGGGAACAGCCAGTACATTCGGCTCCGCCACCTCGTCTGTATTGATGCCTCGCCACACCTTGTGATACAGAGTCTTATTCAGCACATATATCGCAGCCGTCTGTATCCCCGCAAGATTAAACGTCTTTGTGGGCGCAAGGCAGGTTATGCTGATATCGCTAAGCTCCTCGGGCAGGCTGACAAACGGCGTGTACTCAAGCCCGGGGTCACAGAGGTCGCAGTGTATTTCATCGGAAATAATAATGACATCATGCTTTTTACACAGAGTACCTATCTTCTCCAATGTTTCTTTATCCCAGATATTTCCTGTGGGATTATGCGGGTTGCAGAGTATCATAAATGACGTCTGAGGATCGGCGAGCATTTTGTCCAGCCGAGCAAAGTCGATCGAATATTTATTTCCGTCATATATCATATCACACTGCACAGCGCGGCAGCCGTTGTTTGCGATCGAATTAAAAAACGTATTGTACACGGGAGTCAGCATCAGAACGTTTTCATTCGGCGTTGTAAGCTTTCGCACTATACTTGATACAGCGGGTATAACGCCGGTGCAGAACATCAATGAATCCCGCCTCAGCGTGACATGATGACGTTTTTGCCACCACGATATATACGAATCATACCATTCGTCAGGCACAATATTATATCCGTAAATGCCGTGATCGATACGCCTGCGCAGCGCGGCGATTATTTCGGGAGCCGTTTGAAGATCCATATCGGCAACCCACATAGGCAGCTCCCCATCGGGCACATCCCATTTCAGAGAATAAGTGCCGCTTCTGTTAATCAATTTGTCAAAATCATACATCGCATTACTCCTTGACCCACTCCGGGTGATCAGACTCCTTATCAATATCGTGACACAGGATCACAGCCGTTCCTCCGCGCTCCTTTTCAATGATCAGCTCACCGATGTGCTTTGCGCTGATGGTGCCTCGCTTCGGATTAAAGATCGACGTAACAGACGACTTGATCTCGGCGATCGCACTTGAATTTTCGAATGCCAGCGTTGTATTTATCAGTCGGCAGTTTTTCATAAACAGGTTATCTATGTAACAAAGGCCCTGAAGACTTTCGATAGTGCAGTTGATAAACGAAAGCGTCCTGGAATTCCAGCCTATGTATTCTCCCGAAATATAGGAATCATAAACCATAACGTTGTTGCAGTTCCAGAAAGCGTCCTTTGAGATCAGGCGGCTGTTGCGCACAACGACCTCATTGCAGCCGTCAAAAGCATAATTGCCCGACAGCGTCATGTATTTTACTTCCATGTTCTCGCAGTTCATTCCGAAATAATCGCCTTTTACATTTACGTTTTCGACCTTTACGTCCTTGCAGTTCCAGAGTGTTTCATCTGCATTGAGCATCGAAGTATCTTTGATGACGAGTCCCGCGCACCGTCTGAAATTTTTTGGCGACTCGATCATACAGTTGTCCACAACGACATTATTGCTGTACCACACTCCCGCTCTCGCCTCGGGATAGAACATCGAATGATTTACCTCGGTATTATCATTGTACCACAGCGGGTATTTCCATTTAAAAAAAGAGTTTTCCAACGTAATGTTCTCACATTCCTTCAGCGGCGATTCTCCGTCTTCAAATACGCAGTCGATCAGCTTCAGCTTTCGCATACCAAACAATGCGCGCTCGCCTGCGAATGTCTTCGCTTCAAATGTTGTTATTCCCCTCACAATCAAACTCTCCTTTGGGTTAAAATTAACTGAAACCTCCCGCATGATCGAAGATCAAAAGACTGTTTCAAATCGGATCTTCATTAAAAAGCCCTGCTTTCGGCAGAGGAGCTATACTCCTGCCGAACTAAAGATGTAATCCGCCACCTTAGATGCGGGGGACATTTCCCTCTGCGGTTATAATTAAGATATACTTGCATTCCGATTCCGCTGCAAAAGTCACAAAATCAATAGCCGATTTAAAAAGCATAGGCTGCGATTACCGGGAGGTTTATGCTAATAAATATTATTTTACCACAATTACGAAATAATAACAAGTTTAAATTTACAATTTCGAAATGAGTTTTACTGTACAAAATTTGCGCGGCGTGTTATAATATCTATTGTATATATGTTCTTGATACGTACAGTCGGCGCTGATCTTTTCTGCAAATCAACTAACCATTCGCTCTGCATAAAACTTCGTCACGCATTCGGAGTGAATTCATATTTCATCTGTGCTGCGTTCTCGTTTTCATTATAAGTACATATTGCATCATCGCTCCGCATGATATTTTTGTATTTTGAGGTGATAATATTTGAAACGTAAAATAATTGCAATAACTATTCTTGCTTTGGGCGTAATTATGGTCGCATACCCCATAGTCGGCAATGTAATAAACGTGGTGCGTCAGCATTCTGTGCAGACCGAATACAACGCCATGGTCCAACAGCTCGAAACCGAAACAAAAGAACGGCTGAAAAGCGACGCCGAAGACTACAACAAAAAGCTCGCAAATGGCGAACTGGATATCATCTCCACCGACGAAGACACGATCGATCAGGATTATGACGACGGTTCGGGCTACAGCTCTGCGCTCAGCGTCGGAAGCGACGTTTTTGCGATCATCAAGATACCCAAGATTGACGTTGAACTCCCCATCTACAGAGGCACAAATGCAGTTACCCTCGAAAAAGGCATCGGCCATTTGCGCAACACCTCTCTCCCGGTCGGCGGCGAAAGCTCCCACTGCGTTTTGACGGGTCACACGGGACTGCCGTCGTCAGCTCTTTTCACTGACATCAACAAGCTGGAAAAGGGCGATATGTTCTATATTCAGTATCTTGACGAGATCCACGCATACAGGGTAGATCAAACTAAGATCGTTGAACCGACCGACAGCTCCGACCTCAAAATCGTTCCCGGAAAGGACTACATCACACTGCTGACCTGTTACCCTTACGGTATCAACTCCCACCGTTTGCTTGTTCGAGGCGAACGAACAGCATTCAACGGCGAGATCATTTTCGGCAGCGACGGCAGCGTTAAACAGATAAAAGAAAAGCCCGCTGATCCGAACGCGGCAGAATCGCAGGATATCCCCAAGCCCGACAGCCGAGGTATACTTGACGAGCTGAAGGAGCATACTATAAAAGTAAATGTTTACGGAAAAAATATATCGCTGAGCATAGTTATCATTAGTCTTTCGCTGGTCGTGGCGGCTATCGTGGCGGCTATTATCATAGTCATTGTGCGTCACACAAAGAAAAACAATAATACGGCTGCCTCCGATGATGACGATAGTTTAATTTCTCATACGGATAATAATGAGGAGAACTGATGTGAAGAAATACAAAATTCTGCTTACTGCAGGGATACTGCTGTTTTTTACGGGAGTTGGGATCGTAATGTATCCCCACATTTCCGATAGGATCTATAGCCGCAGGATCGGCGAAACCGTCGAAACACACGACCGGCAGGTCGACGAAATGTACCGCAGCACCGACACCGACGAGATCGAACGAGAGATCCGCGCTGCAAACGAAGCCGACCCCACGCGCGGCTACACGCTTGATGACTATATCAAAGACAAAAACATCAAGCCCGACCCAAATAACCGCAAGCTTGACTGGGCGCTAGTTTCTCTGCTGCGAGAACAAGCCCGACAGTACAACAGCGACCTGATCGAACAGGGACAGTACGAAATGAACGATCCGTTTTCATACGAACAGCCTTCCTTTGACCTGACCGCATACAGCGTGTGGGACAATATATTCGGTCACGTCAGCGCTCCCGCGATAGATCTTGATCTGCCGATATATTTAGGCGCAAACCTGAACAACATGGATCTTGGGGCTGCGCACCTTTCATACTCATCGATCCCGATCGGCGGCGAAAGCACGAACGCGGTTCTTGCGGGGCACAGAGGCATAATAGGCAAGGTGTTTTTCGACAACATCGTTTTTCTTGAAGAAGGCGACGATGTTTATATCACGAATTTATGGGAAAAGCTTCACTATAAAGTTGTCGAAACGGCGGTCATCACGCCATACGACATAGAGCAATGTTACATACAGGAAGGCAGAGATCTGCTGACGCTGATAACATGCCACCCATACGGCTACACCGACTTCCGATATATTGTTGTGTGCGAAAGAGTATAACCCCTTCTGAACACACGATCCTGCGGCCGGTGTCTGCTTGTTGGAAGCAAAGCTTTTAATTGTGTAATTTGCAGCACACTATTACGAAAAATCAAAATACAGCATTAACCAAATAAATGTAATACACAGTGAATAATTGCGGCCCATTCGGGGAAAATACAAATACATACAAAACATCGAACAGTATGCCGGCGTACTGTTCAGTGAAAGGAAGATGTATTATGCTTAACAAATTATCACTGATACTTCTTATTATCGGAGGTATTAACTGGGGTTCGATCGGTATTTTCAGATTCGACCTTGTAGCATGGATCTGCGGCGGTCAGACAAGTATCCTCAGCCGTGTGATCTACACGCTTGTCGGTCTTAGCGCCATTTGGTGTATCTCACTTCTGGTAAAGGATCCCGACACATCGGATACTCCCGTTAGAGCAATGGGCAGCTGATCTATTCATAAGTAAATAACTACCGGCTCAAAACATTAAAACGCACCCGCAAGTTACACATAAGTGATCTGCGGGTGCGTTTTGTACTCACGATTTTTAAAAGCTCTGCTTTAAACAAGCAGAGACAAAGCCAAAGGCTTTGTGCGTTCAGTAGGGGATGGAACCCGCCGCCTATATAGGATGCGAGTCTCCGGCTGGGAGCCGTCCCCGACGGCAGGCGAGACCCGGGGAACATTCCCCTCTGCGGTTATATAATTTAAGATCTTTTCAATAAATAGCTTTCGCCAAGCCTTTTTCAAAAGTCTTGCAGTTTCCAAGGGCAGCGCCGCCGTTCGCAAAAGGCAAAACACCCCATGATCCTGACCTCTGCCTGTTAAACATAATGAATAAGTAACTTCAGATAAGTAAATTTAACACCGCCAGCTTTTGCTTGGCGGCGGCTAAGTGTCTTGATACCGTTGATTTGTTTATCCCGAGTGCCTGCGCTGTTTCGCTGATCGTTTTCCCCTGCATATAATACAGCTGTATACATTCGTACTGTTTCTTCGTCAGCATACCTTCCAGTGCTTTGTTAAGCAGAATTGACATTTCCTTCCGTTTTTCTGCATTAGTGCGCCGTTCGTTCAGATGAAGCGAGTACATCTCGTCTATACCTTCGCTCAAAAAGACAACATTACGCACCTGATTCCTCCTGTTCGGCTTCCGCCGCCCTCTTTGTCAGCAAGCGCTGCACCGCCAGAACGTCTCGCTTCATTTCGTAAAGCGATGCGATCGCCCGATCGTTAAGCTCTCTTTCCTCTGCCGTCCGGAATTTTTTCCTGCGGCGTCGGCTGATGATCTTTTTATCCAGTACTTCTGCCTGATGTAAATATTCCACTGCCATTTCTGCGTAGTGCATTTGCTCCATTTGTGTCCTCCCTTGTTTGTGTTATAGTTTTACGGATGCCTTCTATTTATAACCTAACACAATAAATTACATTTGTCAAGGGAAATTTTAAATTTTTGCCATTATTTTACACATAAAATTACATATGAAAGCATTATCGATATTTTGGAACATTCGCTGCGCCTCGTGCATGATTATCGTCGGGCGAGATATCTATTTTTGGCGCGCCGTGTAAAAAACTCTGCGGCTGTATTTTTCATTAAAAGCTCTGCTTTAAACAAGCATAGACAAAGCCAAAGGCTTTGTGCGTTCAGTAGGGGATTTATACCCCTACTGAACGTGAGGATGGAACCCGCCGCTTATAGAGGGTGCGGGTCTCCGGCTGGGAGCCGTCCCCGACGGTGGAGACCTCTGCGCACGTGATCACCGACCGAGCCGGTTGGGAACCGTCCCCGCCGGTTGGGAACCGTCCCCGACGGCAGGCGAGACCCGGGGAACATTCCCTCTGCGGTTATTATTCGAAGGCATTCGGAGGAGCGTCCGTAAAGCCCGCTGCGATCTGTTTTTGACTTACATCTGCTTGAAGGTTCGAAAAAAATCGTCCAAACTTAATAAGTGCCGAAGTAATAAAAAACAAACCTGCGTCAAACAAAAGTAAGACGCAGGCTTGTTATTTTATTCATACCTCAAAGCATCGATCGGGTCGAGCTTCGCAGCTTTTACCGAAGGCACTATCCCGAAAATTATACCTATTCCCATTGAAAACGATACCGATACGACAATTGAAGAAACGCTTATCGGCGCAGGCATCATCACAAAAGCCGCTATGAGCTTTGCTATGCCTATCCCCAGCAGCACTCCTATGATACCGCCCAGCCCCGAGAGTACGACCGACTCAGTCAGAAACTGTCCGAGTATTACGCGGCGGCGCGCGCCGAGCGCTTTTTTCAGTCCGATCTCGCGTGTTCGCTCCGTTACCGAAACGAGCATGATGTTCATTATTCCGATACCGCCAACAAGCAGCGATATGCTCGCAATTCCGCCTAGCAGCAGCGACGTCATTTGTACTGTTTCCTGCAGAGAATCCGCCATATCCTGGAGCATACTGGATTTGTAGGTAATAACAGAACTGTCGATCAATGAGTCCAGTATATCTGCCGCTTCATTCGTTGCAGCTATCATCAGATCGGGGTCTGATATCTTTAGCGTCAATATCTGAATATCATCATACCCCTGAAGATCGTTCCACGACGTCATCGGAACAAAGACGGGGGAAGTGTAGCCCATCTGCATCTCATAGTCTTCCATATTATTGATCTTGCTTTCGTCAAGGGGCTTTGCAACTATTCCGACAACGGTGAACAGCTCGCTGCCAAGCTGTACTGTTTTTCCCAGCGGATCTGTATTTCTGAATATTATATTTGAAAATTGATTGTCAAATACAATAACATTATTGTGCTGCTTCAGGTCGTTTTCGTTTATCAGTCTTCCCGATATGACACGGTAGTCTGCCATCTTGAAGTATTCTGTGTCGACCCCGTACGCTGTGGTGCTGCTCGACTGTCCCAGATAACTCACCTGCGCAGAATAGTTCATCATATACGCTTTTGCCGCGTCCGAAACGCCCGGAATATCCTTCACCATTTTCAGCGCCTCGTCGGGTATTTCGCCGACCCCCTCAAGAGGACCCGATTCTGCCGCTGAGTATTCGGGAGAAAAGAAATCATAATTTGACTGCGCCGCATAGGGAGTCAGCTCGATAGTTGTTGACGAACCTATGAACGAGCTTTTCAGCTGCTCGCTTGCGCCGTTTATCAGCGATACTATTATGATGATCGCCATAATGCCGATGATAATGCCAAGCATCGTAAGCGCAGAGCGCATCTTGTGAGATAAAATACCTCTGAATGAGAGGCGAAGATTTTCTATCATATCATTGTCCCTCCCCCGATCAAAGCAATCCGTTGCCGTAGTACATTGTGTTGTAGTCTGTTTCCTTCGTCTTTGCTCCGACAACCGCCTTGCCGTATGGGAAAGCGATAAGATCCGTACTTTCGAGTCCGTCCAACACCTCGACTATCGACATATTGGTATCACCCAGCGTAACGTACTGCTTTTTGAGCAAGCCGTTTTCGTCGGCGATCATAACGTAGGCTCTGCCCGCTTCTTTTCTTACAAGCGGCGAGGGCAGCTTGATCGAGTCTTTTTCTTCTTTTTCCGGCTTCAGCTCTATTGTGAATAGCGAATCCGACGCAGCGTCCACCTCTTTGTCAAGTACGATCCTGAATTCATACTGCGATTCAAAACTGTCGCTGAGGGAAACCTCGTTCTGCGCCATCGGCGTATCGCCTATGTAGGTGACAGTTCCGCCTATACCCATGATATCGGGGTATTTCGATATTACTGCGCCCATGCCGATCTCAAGCTTGTCACGGGAATATTCTCCGATATGCGAACTGATCGTGAAGCCCTCCGAGTTCGCAATAGTGATGTAAGCATCTGTCGGCGAAAGGTGGTATTTATCCTTTGCTGCAAATGTGACCTCACCGTCTATCGGCGAAACCTCACCGCCTGTCTTCGAGAGCCTTTCGGCATTTTTTTCGGCAAGCTCCGCCTGACGCTTCTGAAGATCGAGCGACGCTTTTTGCTCCTGCCGTTCGGTTATCATATCACGCAGCTCTTTCAGCGTGTATACATAATTATCGTTTGGCGAGATGCCCGACTGAACACTGTCTGTACCGTCGGCTGCGGCAGCGTCGGGCTGCGTGGGGGCGTTCTGAACCTCGGGGATCTCAAAATTCTCCGGCAAAGCAAAGTCCTCAGGAAGTCCTCCCATACCGCCAATTTCCGAAGCGCCGAGCATTCCGAGCATTCCCTCCGCAGAGTCTGTATCTCCGCCTGTTATCCCGCTAAAAACAAAGCTTGCAAATTCAGCGCTGCTGCCGGAAAAGCTGATCTCACCCGTGGGAGAGATCATCACTCCATCGCTGAGCGCAAAGTCGGCAGCCGCAGACTTGTCGATCTTGCTGCTGTCGATAACCCTTGCATACAGCGGACTGCCCGTTTCGTCACAAACATAGAACGCTGCGTATGAGGGAGTCTTCGAAGCTGCAAATTCCACTAAAAACTCCTTCGCAGCAACGCCGCTCTCCGCTGCATAATAAATAAACGGATCCTCTGCAGTGCCCTTGCCCGAAAGCGGCTTGGTTTCCGCAGTGATTCGTGTCGGAAGTTTCATCTCAGGCGTATCCGGCGTTTCGTCGCTGTCAGTGTCGCTGTCGGAATCCTCCTCCGGCTCTTCCTCCTCGTCCTCCGGTTCGTCCTGCGGCTTGTTCTCCGACGGTTGGAGCCGTTCGATAATGTTTATCTCGTTCTGTACCATTTCAATGCTGTTGGTCAGCGTCTTTACCGAAAGGCGCGCGTCCTCGGCCGCTTCTTCAAGCTCGTGAACGTCATATTCGATAAGCACATCGCCCTTTTTGACCGTGTCGCCCTTCTTGACCTTTACGTTCTTGATAGTAAGATCTGAGTTCAGCTTGACCTCCGCCATGCTGCCCGCCTGTATAGTACCGTCAAAATAATTGTTTTCATCATAATCGCCGAACACAACGTCCATACTGTTGCCTGCGTCGTTTACACTGCAAACCGACACCTTGGTGCTGTTTACAAGCGCGTAAAGCCCTCCAGCTGCGCCGCCGACTGCAAAAACAGTAAGCAGCATCAGCGCAATATTCTTCCCGCTGACCGCCTTACGCTTTTTCTTGTTCTCTTTATCCTTCACTGATGTCACCTCCGTGTCTTTGTGAGGTTTTCCGGCTGAATTCCTCCTGCGACATAAGCTCGCCGTCATATATAACAACGATCTTATCAGCACATTCTGCGACCGCTCTTTCGTGAGTGATCATAACGATGGTAACGCCTTCCTTATTTAGTGATTTAAACAAGTCCATGACCTGATCGCCCGAACGGGAATCAAGCGCGCCGGTCGGTTCGTCCGCCAACAAGATCTTCGGCGAATTTACTATGGCGCGGGCTATCGCAACACGCTGCTTCTGACCGCCCGAAAGCTGAGTGGGAAAAAACGTCATTCTCTCCGATAGCCCGACACGTTCAAGCGCCGCCGCAGCAAGCTCTCGGCGAGCCCTGCGCTTTACGCCGGCATACAGAAGGGGCAGCTCCACATTCGCAAGCGCAGTTTCTCTCGGCATAAGGTTAAAATTCTGGAACACAAATCCGATACCTTTATTGCGAATAAGCGAAAGCTTGTTGTCGTTTTGAGAGGAAACGTCGATGCCGTCAAAAAGATACGTCCCGGAGGTAGGTCGGTCGAGAAGTCCGATAATGTTCATCAGCGTACTCTTGCCCGAGCCGGAAGGTCCCATTATGGAAAGATATTCGCCCTCTTTCACGCTGAGAGAAACGTCCTTCAGAACAGGAACGTCCACATCTCCCGCGGAGTAGTCTTTGTATATATTGCTGAGTTCAAGAATCATACAAAAAGCCCTCCCTTACTCATCTTCGGCGGCAAAGAGCTTTTCGGTCTTCATTCCCTCTTCTATATAATAGTCGGGGAAGGCAATGTAATCATTCTCGCTGAGTCCGCTTTTTATCTCATACGCCGCCTGCGCCTCGTCATATTCGCCCAGCTCCACGCTTCGTTTTGTGATCGCTCCGTTACTTTCCACCCATACCGCAGGGGCGGTGTCGGCATCCATAATATACGAGTCGCTTACCATAAAAGCGTTCGGATCAACGGTCGATTCAACATACTCCTCAACCGTAACGTGCTGACCCATAAGCAGCCCGCTTGAGTTATCGATCGCAATATACACGGGGTATCGGGTCGGCTGCTGGAGCGAATTGCCGAACATATCATTCGTATCCGACTTGATGGGCTTGTTTGTTTCGATGCTTGTGACCCTGCCCTTCCACGTTAGGCTCTCGTCAAGGCGTGAGCGGATAGTGATCTCTTCGTCAACAAAAAAGTCCTGGATATGGTTCTCGCTGACAGTTGCGTTTATCCGAAAATCGCCCGACGATACGATCGTGATATATGAGTCGCTGCCCGGCTCGCCCACGGATTTTACGGTGCCGTCCGACGAGGATTTCACCACGGCATTCTTGATCGAGTTCTCGGTCTGTGTGATCGTTTTTTCGAGTGAACTGAGGTTATATTCAGCCTTCTTGAGGTTCAGCTTTTCCTCCTCGAGGCGATTTTCGAGAGCAAGACGAGCGTTGCGGGTCGAAGCGTTCTTGATCTCCTTCTCGCAGTTATCTATGATCTGCCGGTAGCTCTTGACCTCGCTGTTTGCCTGCTCCAGATCGAGGCGGCTGCGGTCTAAGGTATACTGCATATCCTCAACGTCATATTCAAACAGCACGTCGCCCTTTTTTACTGAATCTCCCGCCTTTACCGAAACGCTCTTGATCTTCTTTTCGGGATCGGCGTCGATATTGACCTCTTTCTGAGCCTCAACAACGCCGCTGAAGCGGTTTGAGAGGAACTGCGACGAACCGCCGATCTCGCCCGCCTGAACAACATAGACTGTATCCTCAACGCCGCTGCCCGCCAAAGTATTATAGGCAAACCACCCGCCGCCTGCAAGCAGTGCAGCAACGATAATGGTTATCAGTACCTTTTTCATTATCATTACCTCCGTTTGTACTAATGAGTGTAATACAATTATACACATTCCGACGTATAATGTCAATATGAAAAAGCTATTAATTTACGGCTTTTGACCAAGTATGATAAATTGTTAACGGTAGTTTTCTCCATCTGCGGCGACCCGGCTATCCGGAAAGGAAACATCTGCCGAAATATACAAATTGTGTTCTTTTGAAAAATCATTGATTATTTAGAAATACTTATAGACAAAGCCGCAAAAATTGTGTATAATATAGTTTAGGTATGAATGTCACCGACTGCATTGAACCATCTGTAATATTCGGTGAACATTGAGAAAGGAAGAAGAAACATGAATAACGCAAAAAAACTCACAGCCGTTATGCTTGCGGCTGCAATGGCAGTTTCTGCCGCAGGGTGCGCCGATCAGAGTTGGTCATATAAAACTAATGACGCTTCTCTCTCAACGGGCACTTACATCTACAATCTGCTCAACGGCTACTACGAGGCATATGACCTCGTTGAAAGCCCCGATGAAGCAAAGGACATTCTTGAAGTGGAAGTAACAGGCAGCGACGACGACGCTCAGACAAAAACTGTTGAACAGTACGCCTATGATGTTGCAGATAAGACCTCAATGAGAATGCTCGCGGTTGAAGACCTTTTCAAAAACTATGGTCTTGAATTCGACGAAACTCAGGACGAAGCCGCAAAAAGCTACGCTTCTCAGGTATGGACAACAGCCAAGAAAACGCTCGAGGGCTACGGCATCGGCGAAGAAAGCTTTAATTACTGCTACGCCGATTATATGGTAAAGTACGGTCAGGTTTTCGATTACCTCTACGGCCAGGACGGTGAGAAATATGTTACCGATGAAGACCTCAACAAATACTTCACTGACAATTACCACGGTTACGCTTATTTCTCGGTCGATATGTCTGATACCAACGACGACGGCGAAACAGTTGCAAAGAGCGACGAAGAATTCGAAAAAGCCGAGAGCAGCTTCAAAAAATATGCCGATATGATAAACACCAAAGGCAAGGACTACAAGGCTGTTGTTACACAGTATATCAAGGATTATGAGCTTGACAGCGACCCCACTTCCTCCGGCTCGCTCAAAGCTGATGACAGCACTGCCATCGACGCTGACGTTGTTGAGAAGATCAACGAGCTTGAAGAAGGAAAAGCAGACGTTGTAAAAACAGGCGAAAACGAAACAACTAAGTACTACCTCGTGTACAGACCGAAGAACAGCGAGATCGAGGACTATTACGACGACGACTCGAGCTTTGGGATCCCTGTGACTTCCGAAGATGACGACGAGGTGTTTGTGTATGATCTCAAGAGCGGTCACACCCGCACATCTCTTATCACAGAAATGAAATCCGATGATTTTGAGCAGTACCTTGACGACCACGCAAAGGCTATCAGCGTTCAGAAGAATGACGCTGCGCTGAAAAAGTACAAGGCCAAGATGTTCGTTACAAAGGATACAGACGAAGAGTAACTGCATTTTGCAGGGAGGCAGACCGTGAGTATTTCCAATAAAATTATCAGTGTGATCTCGGCGATATGTCTGTTGGGCGGAGCCGCTTGCTTTTCTGTTTTTGCAGCAGAGCCGCTGTTTCCCTCGGCAGATGAAGATACCGTTACGGCAGCCGAAGAGCCTGCCGCGCCCGCAGTTGAACCTGCAGCGCCCGAGCCGGCTGCGCCGATCGAAGATCCTCAGCCTGCAGACGACCCGATAGCAGCAGAACCGCAGCCCGCAGACCCGACAGTTCAGCCCGACCCCGGCTACACCGACCCGCAGCCCGCCTATGAACCGGATCCCGACGCAGGGACTCAGCCTTCCGACGGCGGCGGTGATACAAGCTATTCTCCGACCTACAGCGATGTTATCAGCGACGGCAATTTCCCTCAGCCGACGTATACTCCCGAGGTATATAGTCAGCCGTCAGCATATGTTGACAACACTCAGCAGTATAATCAATATCTCTACAACACAACTCAGGCTCAGTATGACGATAACTACATTTATGTTCCCGAGTATCAGGAACCGACCGAAAGCCTCATCAGCACACCGTCTAAGTCTATTGATACAGACGAGCTTACGAATGCCGACTGGAATTCGATTATTCTTGATCTATCCAACGGCGCTGCCAACACAGAGGGCGGCACTCAGACCTTTAACTTCATAAAAGACAACGAAGAAGAAGGCGACACCGACATGATGTGGCTGGTGTATGTCGGCACGGTATTGATCCTCTTGTCGATCCTGCTGATCATATTTGTAGTTGTCAGCACATCAAAGGCAAACGCTAAGCACGAATATTATTATGTTTGATCATTTCAGCGGAACGAATGTTGTTCCGCTGATTTTTTTAGTGATTGATGAGATCCGTTAGTTAGGGACATTTTCTGCCGGAATGCCATTCTTTCGAAAACAGTCCGCCGGACTTCACCGACGGGCAAGGGCTTAGGGGGCGCAGCTCCATGAAAAATTTTTTACCCGTTCAAAAACCCTAGCTCCCACTGTTATTTATACTTGAAATTTCCATGTCGGAGTGGTATAATTATACATGATGAAAATCGCCGCATACTGCGGTAAGGAGGATGTATTAAAATGGTTGATTACAAAGCAAACATGAAAGCTCCGATCTATTATGAGTCGGACTGCAATCTCTCTCTCCTTGACGGACAGACTATTGCTATTATCGGCTACGGCAGCCAGGGTCACGCTCACGCGCTGAACCTCAAAGAGTCGGGCTGCAATGTTATTATCGGTCTTTATGAGGGCAGCAAATCCTGGGCAAAAGCTGAGGCTCAGGGCTTTAAGGTATTTACAGCTGCAGAGGCTGCAAAGCAGGCTGACATCATTATGATCCTTATCAATGATGAAAAGCAGGCTGCAATGTATAAGAAGGATATCGAGCCGAACCTCGAAGCAGGCAACATGCTTATGTTCGCTCACGGCTTCGCTATTCACTTCGGTCAGATCGTTCCGCCGGCTGATGTTGACGTTACTATGATCGCGCCTAAGGGCCCCGGTCATACAGTAAGAAGCGAATACCAGGTTGGCAAGGGCGTTCCCTGCCTCGTTGCCGTTCAGCAGGACGCTACAGGCAAGGCCAAGGAGCGTGCGCTTGCTTACGCACTCGGTATCGGCGGCGCGCGTGCAGGCGTTCTCGAAACTACATTCAGAACAGAAACAGAAACAGACCTCTTCGGTGAGCAGGCTGTTCTCTGCGGCGGCGTATGCGCTCTTATGCAGGCAGGCTTCGAAACTCTCTGTGAGGCAGGCTACGATCCGAGAAACGCTTACTTCGAGTGCATTCATGAGATGAAGCTTATCGTTGACCTTATCTATCAGTCCGGTTTCGCAGGCATGAGATATTCCATCTCCAACACTGCCGAGTACGGTGACTACATCACAGGTCCGAAGATCATTACAGACGATACTAAGAAAGCAATGAAAAAGATCCTGTCCGATATTCAGGACGGTACTTTTGCTAAGGACTTCCTTCTCGATATGTCGCCCGCAGGCGGTCAGGCACATTTCCGCGCTATGAGAAGAAAGGCTGCAGAAGCTCCCGCTGAGGTTATCGGTGAAGAGGTTAGAAAGCTTTACAGCTGGTCTGACGAGGATAAGCTCATCAACAACTAATTTGTTTTTAGTATATTAACAGATAAATTGACCCCATGTTTAAACATGGGGTCGTTTTTTACTCTTTTTCAATCGGATCAATTCATAAATATCTCGCCTTTGAACGAGCCGAGCGGCGTTTGGATACCTTTAAAAGCTCTGCTTTAAACAAGCAGAGATAAAGCCAAAGGCTTTGTGCGTTCAGTAGGGGATTTATGCCCTTACTGAACGTGGGGATGGAACCCGCCGCCTATAGACCCGGGGGACATTCCCCTCTGCGGTTATATGCAATGCCGACCAAGCGTTCCAGATCGCCGAACGTGGTGAGTGTGTTCGCTTCCCTCCGCAGCGCCGACGCGCCCTTGAAGCCTTTCAAATACCACCCAACGTGCTTGCGGGCTTCCCGCATACCGATATCCTCGCCCTTATATTCACATAATTTTTTAATATGGCGCATCATGACATACAGCCGCTGCGTCTGTGTGGGCGGCGGGATCTGACGTTCATCGTTCAGCCACGAATAGATCTGCATAAAAAGCCACGGATTGCCCAGCGCGCCCCTGCCGACCATCACAAGATCACAGCCTGTTTCGTCGAACATACTCTGCGCTTCCTCGGCGGTCGTGATATCTCCGTTGCCGATAACAGGCACGTTCACCGCATCTTTGACCGCTTTGATAATGCTTCTGTCGACCGGCGGGCGATACTGCTGCGCCCTCGTTCTGCCATGCACCGCAATAGCCGCTGCGCCGTTTTGCTCGCATATCTTAGCCACCTCAACGGCATTCACACTGTCATCGTCCCAACCTTTGCGAATTTTGACCGTCACCGGAACATCTACCGCCCTGCTGACCGCCTTGACTATCCTTCCGCACAGATCGGGATCTTTCATAAGCGCGGATCCGCAGCCATTGCCGCTTACCTTCGGCGCCGGGCAGCCCATATTGATATCAATGATCTCCGGGCGGCACTCCATCGCTTTTTCGGCAGCATGAGCCATCGTCAGCGGGTCGCTTCCGAAAAGCTGGATCCCCGTGGGTCGTTCGCCGTCCGAGATCTCCATCAGCTGCTCTGTCTTCACGCTTTTGTATTCAAGTCCCTTTGAACTGACCATCTCAGTCACCGTATACGCAGCGCCAAACTCACGGCACAGCTCCCGAAACGCTTTGTCCGCCACACCCGCCATCGGCGCAAGCGCAGCGTAACCCTTTATCTCAACATTTCCGATAAACATTCCGATTCCCTTTTCATTATATATAGTGTTCTCACGGTGTGATGTCAGTTTGCGCGGAACGTCACTGCTGCGTGATCCAGTATCTCCATCAGCCTGCGTTCGTCTTCCGTATCAACAAGCTCCATGGGATACCTAATGCACAGCAGCATGTTTTCCCACCCGTCATCGGTGATATCAAACCCGTAAAAATACATCATTTCTCCGAAATACTTCGTCTTACCGCGGAATAAAAATTTCCTGTTCAGCCTTTCAAATACCAACGCATTCGAGATATTCCCGGACGACTTGAATTCTTCATAAGCGCCGATCTCATCGTCCGTCATGATCGCTATAGCCGGAATTGTCGTTTCGTCAACATCATCGGGCAGCGTGTCCTCCTCGCTCCCGGGCGCATACACAAACAGCACAGGAACTTCCATCGAATGCGACCAAAACCTGACAAAGCTTTCGTTCACTTCAAACGAAGCGCCGTCGAAATAATCATCTTCATATAAGAAATAATTATCGCTAAGCTTTAAATTGTTATTCATCGTATTTTCCCCAATATGTTATTTTACCATATCACTTATTACATTTATAACATCATTCAACGAATCAACATAAGTATAAACAAGCGGAACTATCTCCTGCTCGATCTCGCCCTTATCGGGAACACAGATCACCGTCATTCCTGCTGCATGAGCCGATTTGACCCCATTCGGCGAATCCTCCAGCGCAACGCATTCTTCCGGCGCTAGATCAAGCTTTTCGCACGCATAAAGATACACATCGGGAAACGGCTTTCCATGAGGCAGATCGCAGGCGCAGACTATCGTGTCAAAACAGCTGCGAACACCTGCGCGTGTCAGATAATCATCAGTTCTCCGATAATTAGACGCAGTTGCAATAGCCGTTTTTAATCCTTTTTTGGCAAGAAAATCGGTAAGCTCCCTCACTCCGGGCTTTGCCGATATACCGTTTTCCGACACATATATGTTCATAAGGTCAATGCGTCTTTGCTTTACGCCGTCAAAGTCGAAGTCATCGCCGAAGTCAGCGCGCAGCAGTTCTCTTGCGAGGTTCTTATCAAGACTTCTCAGCGCCAGGGCAGTATCCTGCGACATATTATACCCCAGATCGGCAGCTGCCTTTCTCCAGAAACGCTGATATAGCTTCTCGGTATCGAGGATCAATCCGTCCAGATCAAAAATAACGCCCTTAATCTTCACTGTTACGCCGCCTTGCTCTATTATAACCGCAGGAGAGATGTCCCACAGGTCTCGCCTGCCAGCTCGGTCGGTGCTGTTGCCTTGCGGCAACGTCTGCCACCGGCAGACCGCACCCTCTATAGGCGGCGGGGGACATCTCTCGTTCAGTAGGGGTAAAATCCCCTACTGAACGCACAAAGCCTTCGGCTTTGTCTCTGCTTGTTGAAAGCAGAGCTTTTAATACAATTTTATTTTACTATAATTTAACATGACTGTCAACCCACGGTTTTTGAACGAGTTAAAAAACTGTTAATTAAAAGTTTTTTCTCATTAAAAGCTGTTTCGCAGCCTTCAATCACAATATCGCCTTCAATACCTGAAGCGCCGTTTCACCCTTTTGCAGCTCTACTGAAATATACGGCTTCTTTGTCATCATCAGTTTTGCGCGCCCCTTGCTTCGTTTCATTACGTCCGCAAGCCGCTCATTGTCAAAGTCGTTTGTAAATAGCTTCAGCGTACCGCCGTCTTGCTTTATCTCGGTCAGTCCGTCCGATCCCGCCATGTTTCTCACAAGCGCAACGTCTATAAGCCCCATCACTGCTTTTGGCAGATCTCCGAATCTGTCCAGCAGTTCGTCGATCACATCGGAAGCGTCGCTGCGTTCTTTAATATCAGCGATCTTCCGGTACACGTCAAGCCGCTGACTCAGACTCGAAATATAGCTTTCCGGAATATGTGCCTGCACCTGAAGATCCACAACGCATTCGTTTATCGCCTTCTTGACAGGTTCGCCCCTCGCCTCCGATACCGCTTCATTCAGCAGCTTGATGTACATATCATATCCAACGTCTTCCATATGACCGTGCTGCGCGCCGCCCAATATGCTGCCTGCGCCCCTCAATTCCAGATCTCTCAGAGCTATCTTGAATCCGGAACCAAACTCTGTAAATTCACGTATCGCCGTCAGCCTTTTCTCGGAAATATCGGTCAGCACCTTGTGCGGATTAAATGTAAAGTATGCATACGCACGCCGTGACGATCTGCCCACTCTGCCCCTCAGCTGATGAAGCTGCGACAGCCCCATATAATCGGCATTTTCGATTATCAGCGTATTGGCATTCGGCAGATCGACGCCAGTTTCAATGATCGTGGTGCATACCAGGACGTTTATCTCTTCATCAAGCATTTGCCGCCATACTTCCGACAGTTCTGCTTCCGTCATTTTGCCGTGTCCGATACCGATGTTCGCCTCGGGAACGAGATTTTTGATCTTTATCGCCTTTTCGGTGATCGTTTCGACCCTGTTATATAAGTAGAATACCTGCCCGCCACGGCGCAGCTCTCTGCGAATTGCCTCCGCCAGAATTGCGGGATCGTGTTCAAGCACATACGTCTGCACCGGCTTTCGGTCAAGCGGCGCTTCCTCCAGTACCGACATATCCCTGATCCCGCTCATCGCCATATTCAGCGTCCTCGGAATAGGCGTTGCCGACAGCGTCAATATATCGATATTATTAAATGCTTTTTTGAAATGCTCCTTCTGCGCAACGCCAAACCGCTGCTCCTCGTCAATAATTGCCAATCCCAGATCATGAAACTGCACATCATTCTGCACAAGCCTGTGCGTGCCGATAACAAAATCGATCTCTCCCGATTTCAGTTTCCTGATGACCTCACTCTGCTGTTTCGGGGTACGAAACCGTGAAAGCAGCTCCACATTCACGGGAAATCCCTCAAATCTGCGCAGTACAGTCTGATAATGCTGCCACGCCAATATTGTGGTTGGCGCAAGCAGCACGCACTGTTTCGACTCCGTTACGCACTTGAACGCCGCTCGCAGCGCAACTTCGGTCTTGCCGAAACCTACGTCGCCGCACAGCAGTCTGTCCATGGGAACCGTTCTTTCCATATCTGCCTTTATTTCGTCAATGCAGCGCAGCTGATCGTCTGTTTCTTCATATTCGAATTTTGCCTCAAAGTCGTGCTGCCACTCGCCGTCCTCCATGAACGCATGACCCTGTACCTTCATTCTGTCGGAGTAAAGCTTGATAAGCTCATCCGCCATATCACGAACCGCTTTGCGAACTCGTGTTGTAGTCTTTGCCCAGTCGCCCGACCCCAATCGGTTCAGTTTTACCGCAGAGTCCTCTTTCGGCCCGATATATTTCGACACAAGGTCAAGCTGAGTTACCGGCACATACAGCACGTCGCCCTTGGCGTACATGATTTTTATGTAATCCTTTATAACGCCGTGGATATCCAGCTTGTGTATGCCGCCGTACTGACCTATGCCGTGTGACGCATGAACTACATAATCGCCGTTCGAAAGCTCTGACAGACTCGTCAGCGCCTTCGCCGACTTGTTCTTCTTACCCTTTATCTTGCGTGAGGAAGTGCGCAGATGTCCCTGTGAGATCAGCGCAAATTTCCGCTGCGAATACTCAATACCGTTTGAAAGCGAACCTGGCAGTACGAAAATTTTCCCCGCCGAGGGATATTCCGCCGTTTCATTGGGAGAAACATTGTATCCCTTCTCGATAAGCTCACTTCGCAGCGAATCTGCCGCTTTTTGCGTGCCCGCCAGTATCACAACGGTATATTTTGCGTAAACATACGGCTCCAGATCCTCTTCAAGCAGCTTAACGCTGCCGCCCCAAAGCGACAAATGACGAACCGAAAAGTTTACAAGCTCCGCCAAAGGCGTATCGTAGGAACCGCTTGTGAAATTGTCAAGATAGACTGCGCCGCATTTAAGGAATTTGTCGCAGATCGTATGGTAATCCACAAAATATGTGTCAAGCCCCTTGCACAGTACGCCTGTACTGAGATACTGCTTCAGATCTTCCGAAAACTGCCACGAATACCCGTGCATACGCTCCTTGATCCTTGTGTGCTCGGAAACGATCAAAAGCGTATCTGCGCCGAAATAGTCAAAAAGCGATGTCTGACGATCATACACCAGCGGTATGAATTTGTCGATGCTTCCGGGAGTTTCGCCGCTTTCGATAAGCTCGCACTCCGCCGATAATATCTCACGAGCAAGGGCTGCGGTCTTGCTTCGCAGCGACATCGCCCTTTTGCGTATCTTCTCTGCGAGCGCAGCTCTGTCTGATATGAGCACCTCCGCAGACGGAGTTAAAAATATTTCTTCAACATAATCGGTGCGCCGCTGAGTATCAACATCAAAATAATTAATTGTATCTATTTCATCTCCCCAGAATTCCACACGGATCGGCGCCTTCTCATCAGGCACAAACAGATCGACTATGCCGCCTCGAACAGAGTACTGACCTGCGCCTTCAACAGCCTCGCACCGTTCATATCCCGAACCGTTCAAAAATTCAACGAGGGTATTCATGTCGCATTCCTCGCCGCTTGCAATACGAACAGACGAACGCTTGAGCACCTCGGGCGGGATAGTAAACTGCGACGCAGCGTCAACGCAGGCGATAACGACATCATAATCGCCCTTAATAACATTCGACAGCACCATTATGCGCTGATGTTCGTACTCATGCGACTGACTGTTCACGTTTCTGAAATTGAGATCACGAAGCGGGTATACTATCGAGCGAAGCCCCATTGAAGAAATATTATTTGCAAGCTGCTGCCCCTCCTGTTCATCTCCGACAAGAAGCAAAGCTTTTTTGTTAAGACGGGCGCACAGCGCAGCCACGGCATTTGCCTTATGAATGGTCGTTAGTCCCGTTGCGGCTGCGGGTCTTCCTCGCTTCACCGCTGTTTCCAGTGATCTGTATTCGGGAATTCCGGATATTACTTCATTTAAAAATTTCATATTCTCCATATACTTCCGTTTTAATTGTATAGATTCATCGCCTTGTCTATATTGCCCGATACGATCAGCTCCGCCGCTGACTTTGCGTTCTCACACGCCGCATCGATAAGCTTGCGATCATCATCAGAAAAACGAGAAAGCACCCAGTCCGCAAGATCCCACGCCTCGGGCTTGGCGCCGATACCGATCTTGATACGCGGAAATGCGTCGCTTCCGCTCAAATAAATTATACTGCGCATGCCCTTCTGACCGCCGTCGCTGCCCTTGCGGCGAATTCTCAATTTGCCAACATTTAGCGATATATCATCTAATATTATAACACAATTCTCGGGGGGGATTTTGTAGAAATTCATCGCCTCAACGAGAGCCTGGCCGCTGTTGTTCATATATGTCTGCGGCTTCATCAACAGCACCTTTGCGCCCTGTATCTCGGCTGTACCGCAGTATGATTTATATTTAAGCCGGTCAATGCGGGCGTTATACGATTCTGCGATATGATCCAGCGCAATAAAGCCCGTATTATGACGTGTATTTTCATATTTTCTATCGGGGTTACCCAATCCCGCAATTATATATTGATATCCGCCTGAAAGCGGAGCGGGTTTATTTTTAAAAAGCATTCATTTCACCCTTCTTCATTATATTCTGAATCACAGTACTGTATGTTCGGCGCTATTATTTCGCGAGCGAAAATTCTCTTTCATCAACGCCTTATAGGGCAGCTTTAAGGAGCCGCCGTCGCGACGTTCCTTGAAGCTGCCCTTGAATTGCAGTATGATCAGTAATTCACTTTATTATTTATAAAGCGGTGATACAGGCTTGTCCGCATAGATCCTCTCGATAGCGTCTGCAAAGAGAGGAGCAACGGGAAGGATCGTGAACTTGTCGATCATTCTGTCCTCCGGTACAGGAACAGTGTCGAGAAGAACAACTTCCTTGAGCACGCTGTTCTTTATACGGTCAATAGCCGGACCTGAAAGAACCGCATGAGTTGCGCAGGCATAAACCTCTGTTGCGCCGCCTCTCTCAACGATAGCATTCGCTGCGTTGCAGAGTGTGCCGGCCGTGTCGATCATATCGTCAACAAGTACGACCTTCTTGCCTCTTGCGTCGCCGATAATATTCATTACCTCCGATACATTAGCCTTGGGACGTCTTTTGTCGATAATAGCAAGTCCTGCGCCGATCTTTGCAGCAAAATTACGCGAACGTGTAACAGAACCCAGATCGGGCGATACAACGATCCACTCATCATTTTCGTTTGCGCCGACCTTTGACTTCATGTAGTCTGCAAGCAGACCTGCGCCGTAAAGATGGTCAACGGGAATGTTGAAGAAGCCCTGGATCTGATTTGCATGAAGATCCATTGTAAGAACTCTGTCTGCGCCTGCGCAAGTGATAAGATCTGCAACCAGCTTTGCTGTGATCGGATCTCTCGCCTTTGCTTTTCTGTCCTGGCGGGCATAGCCATAATAAGGCATAACAACCGTGATGCTTGCCGCAGAAGCACGCTTCATTGCGTCGATCATGATAAGAATTTCCATGAGATTGTGGTTTACCGGCGCGCAGGTAGACTGAACAATAAAGCAGTCCGAACCTCTGACCGACTCATGAAGTGATACCGAGATCTCACCGTCACTGAAAGTCGCAGTCTCAGACTTGCCCAAAGGAAGATTAAGGCAGCCTGCGATCGCCTGAGCTACGTCCTTGCTGGCATTGCCTGCAAAGATCTTGATGTCCTTACCGTGAAAATTCATACTTATTAAACCCCTTTACATTATTTTTTTGGCAGTCCTAAAACTTATATGTCTATATGCGCCGCATATAACCGCAGGATATGTCCCATTCCTCCATAGGCGGCAATGGACATATTCCTTTCATTGGAGAGTAAAAGCCCCACTAAAAGGAATGCAAGCCGTATGCTTGTTAAACGCAGAGTTTTGAAATGTCATATAGTTTTTCGAATGCCGTTTGAATTGGGTAAAGCCACGATCGGCATTCCAACACCGAAGCGGCTGTTTTTCCGTTGATCAATTTGTCTTACCGCTCAAAAGCGTTTTTGCGATCTCATTAAGCTGTTCCAGCTGGGAGGGATCGTTCGCTCCGAGAACAGCGTTGGAATTCTCCGCTGTAAATGCGCAAACCGTCTTCCCCTGTGACAATAGTATCCCCAGAGTATCGGTCAAATAGTACTCACCGCCGGCATTGTTGTCAGTCAGCTTATCGAGCGCTCCGAGCAGATCGACTGACGAGAACCAGTAGCAGCCCGAGTTGACTTCGCTGATCTTTGCCTGCTCTTCGTCTGCGTCCTTCTGCTCTACGATCTTCGAAACATTCCCGCTTTCGTCACGAACGATCCTGCCGTATCCGAATGGGTCGCCAACCTTTGCGGAAATTACAGTCGCCGAGGAAGCTTTTTCCTTGTGAAGACTGTAGCTGTCAGAAAGCGTTCTGCTGTCGATAAACGGAGCATCGCCGTTCAATACGACCACATCGCCTTCATTTGCACGCAGAAAATCACCGCACATCATAACGGCATGACCTGTGCCGCGGCGTTCAGCCTGGAAGGCGGTCTGAGTATCGAGCTTTGTTTCGTTGTTGTATTCTGCCAGGTAATCCTCAATATACTCCTTTGCATAGCCTGTAACAACGCATATGTTTGTGATCCCTGCGCCCGTAACGGCATTGAGAACCCATCTTAACATTGGCATATTGAGTACCGGCGACAAAGCCTTAGGTTTATCGGATTTCATTCGCTTGCCCTCACCGCCGGCAAGAATTATGGCTGAGATTCCCATAAAGTACCTCACTTTGAAAACTAAATACAAAAAGCGCGCTCCGCATAAGCTGCGGACGTTTGCTATATACTATTATCTCATATATTTGATTTTTTTCAAGTGATTTTTGCGTATTAATCGCAAAAAACAGTAATTTTCAATGTTTCGCCCACATTACGACAAATTTTTTCAAGTTTTTTTATCATTATCACCAATGCTTTTGACAGCTTTTGCAGCTCAGATTTATATCAGATACACAATATTATTATATAAGAAAGCGGTCGATAAGATTATCTCCTTATCGACCACTTTTAATCACATTTTAAGCTATGCTTTCAACAAGCAGACACAAGCCGTAGGTTTGCGCGGTTATATATTAGCTGCACAAAATATGTATAACTAATTATTATTTGTCAAATAGAGAGTACGACTCGATCAGCGCCCGCTCCTCTCGCCTGTCAGCTTGCCCAAAAACGCTTTAGTTCTTTCGTTGTTTGATTTTCGGAATACCTCCTCGGGCGTTCCGTTTTCTATAATATATCCGCCGTCCATAAATATTACTCTGTCTGCAACACTTTCGGCAAACAACATTTCGTGAGTGACAACGATCATCGTCATTTTCTCAGCCGCAAGCTCTCTGATGACTTTGAGTATCTCCACCGTTAATTCGGGATCAAGCGCCGATGTCGGCTCGTCAAACAGCAGGATCTCCGGACTTAGCGCAAGCGCTCTGGCTATAGACACTCGCTGCTGCTGTCCGCCCGACAATTCGCACGGATATGCATTTTCTTTGTTTTCAAGTCCCATCTTTTTCAGCAACTTGCGGGCGATCTCCTCGGAGCTATCCTTGCTCCTGCCCAAAACCTTTCGCTGTGCTTCCGTTATATTTCGCATTACCGAAAAATGCGGAAACAGGTTGAAATTCTGAAAAACCAGTCCCAAATGGCGCGCAATTGCCGCGCGTTCCTTTTTCCCGGCATAAACAGCATTGCCAAAGGAATCCGTCTTGACAAGATTATCGCCGCAAATGTTTATCTCACCGCTGTCAATAGTTTCAAGCTGAGTTATTGACCTTAGGAGCGTGCTTTTTCCCGATCCGGAAGGGCCGATTATAGCCAGAACATCGCCTTTATTGACCTCAAACGAAATGTTTTTCAGCACCTCATTGTCGCCGAAGGACTTTTTTATGTCCTTCGCTTCCAGCATTTTCATTTTCAGCCCTCCCTATTTATAATACGACATATTTTTCTCAAGCTTATTCATCACAAGCGCAACTATCAGATTAAACACATAGTAAAAAATGCCTGCCGCAACAAATGGTATCATCGATGTTTCTTTCGCAGCAATACGCTTTGCGATCGTGAACATCTCCGCATACGCAATTACAAATGCAAGCGACGTGTCCTTCACCAGCGTTATCACTTCGTTTGTCACCGACGGAAGAATGCGCTTTATCACCTGTGGAAAAATAATCCTGAAAAACGTCTGAGTTTTAGTAAAGCCAAGTATTTTCGCCGCCTCATATTGTCCTGTCGGCATAGACTCGATCCCGCCTCTGTAGATCTCCGCAAAATATGCTGCGTAGTTTATCGAGAATGCAATTATAGCCGCATAGATCTGATACGATGAATTTATTTTTACGCCAAATAAGTAATACGGGCCAAAATAAACCACCATGATCTGCAGCATCAGCGGGGTGCCCCTCATGACCGAAATATATATCTGAGTCAGCAGGCGGATCGGCTTGAAATTTTTTGAGAAAAGGCTGAGCTTCGACATTCTTCCGAAAGCAACTACCAAGCCCAGCGGGAGGGCGATCACAAGCGTACACGCAAACAGTATTGTTGTTTTCAGCATTCCTTCGCCCAGCTGCGATATAATATTCTGTATTGTCATTATGTATCCCTCAAAAACGGCGGCAGAACCCGCATGATCCTGCCGCTGAATCAATACTGCCCAACGATCCTACTCTGTCGTTTGATCATGAGCAATATATTAAATTACTTTCCAAGAACAATGCTGTCTGTGAGATCCCATTTCTCGGCGATCTCGGCAAATTTGCCGTCTTCAGCCATCTCATTCAGGCTCTTCTGAACCGCATCGCGAAGCGCAGTATTGCCCTTCTTGAAGCCTACGCCGTACTCTTCGGCTGCGAGAACATCGTCAAGAATTACATAACCGTCGCCTCTTGACTCGATCTGATATTTTGCAACGCCGATATCCATCGCAACAGCGTCTGCTGCGCCTGCCTCAAGATTCATAAATGCAGTGTTGTAATCCGCAACCTCTGTCAGCTCTGCAAATGTATCCTTCAGAGCCTTGTTCTCCTCCTCGGCGTCGTCCCCGGTAAGTGCGGCGAGCGCAGATGAATCAGCCTGCACAACAACGGTCTTGCCTGCAAGATCCGCCTTAGATGCGATACCGGAATCGGCAGCAACTACGAATACCTGTGAGTTGTCAACATACGGCTCTGTCCATGTGTAGCTGTCCTCTCTGCCGTTGATCGTAAAGCCGTTCCAGATGCAGTCGATCGTTTCGGTGTCAAGCTCCAGATCCTTCGAATCCCAGTCGATCGGCTTTTTAACAAGCTCCCAGCCGTTGCGCTGACATACCTCTGCCGCAAGGTCGAGGTCAAAGCCTACATATTCGCCGTTGTCGTCCTGATATCCGTAGGGCGGGAACTCTGCGTCAAAACCAACTGTAAAAGTGGTCTTGCCCTCAAGAGTATTTGCTTCTGCCGAATCCTCGGTCGCTGCAGTTTCAGATGCAGAGGGCTGAGCGGAAGCCGTGTCGGTTGTTTTGGAAGCGGTATTCTCGCCTTCGCCGCAGCCTGCCGTCAAGGCAGCGATCATTGCAGCGGTCAGTAAAACAGCCATTGTCTTTTTCATAATTATTCTCTCCTTAAATATATGCGTATACACGCAGAATTACTTACATCATTTTACCATAATGACATGATAAAGTAAAGTGCAATATTACACAAAGATCAAAACAATATCGATAGCTTTTTCGCACTGCCTGCATCATGGCATGAAAAATTCCCCTTAGACGAATCTAAGGGGAACTATTTCAGCTAAGTTACTAAACCCAGTTAGTTATAATTAGAATTATTCCTCAGTCTTCTTTCTTGTGTAGAGAACTACAGCTGCTGCAGCCATAAGGATAACTACGAGAGAAACAACTGCGAATGTACCTGCTGTCTGAACTGTAGCTACTGTACCGTTGCTTGTTGTGCCCTTTGCGCTGTTAGCGTTGCTGCTGCTCTTGGAAGAAGCGTTGTCGTTTGTGCTCTTCTTGCTTGTTGTAGAGCTTGTGTCCTTCTTGGACTCGTTCTTGCTTGAAGAATCTGTGGTCTTGCTGGAAGTATCAGCGGGCTTGCTGGAAGCCGGAGCCGGCTCCTCTTTGCCTGCAGGAACATCCATTACGGAGAATGTATCTGCTGCGTCGATTGTCGGACCAAGTACAGAAACCTGCTCGCCGTTCTTGATAAGTGTAAGAGATGTGCACTTACCCTCGATACCAAGCTTAGAAGCGTCCTTCTTTACGTTGAATGTGAGCTTAAAGATGTCTACCGGAGCGCCGGATACATCGTTCTCAATACCCTCAGCTGCCATCATAGCAACCTTAACAAGACCAGGCTCGTCTGTGTTGAGAACTGTAGTAGGAGCAGAATCCTCATTTACTGCGAGGTCTTCCTTGATCGGCTTGCCCTTATCGTTAAGAGCGAGCTCTACGAACTCGGGATCATAGTAGATCTCGTAGTTGTAAGCACCGATTGTAGCGCCCTTTTCGATGTTACCAAACTTAATTGTAACAACTTCCTGCTCGCCAGCCTTGTAAGCTGTGCCTGCTGCGCCCTTAGCGCCTGTAGGCTCGTCTGCTGTTGCAGGTGTAGTGTCTGAAGGAGTTGTGTCGCCCTTCTTATCGTCTGCTGCGAAGCCATAAGAACCGTAGTATGTCTCGTTGTTCTTGTAGTCGTCGAGTGTGAACCATGCGCCGCCGATTGTCTCAGCCTTGCTGAAGTCATTAATGGACTTCTCATTGAGGTTGAGAACATAGATCATACCGTTGAAGTTCTCGCACTCGGGGCAGCCTTCGTATGCTTCGTCTGCATCGTAACCCTCAGTGTTGATATCAGTTGTCTGATGTGCAACTGCTGCGAGTTTGGGATCAGCAGGGTTGCCTGCGTCTACAAATGCGTTGAAGATAACAGTTGTTGTATCGGGGCTAACATTCTCAATCTTAAAGATGTTTTCGCCAACCTCGGGAGCTGCCGTCATCTCAACACCGGGCCATGTAAGAGCAAGTGCTTCGGGCTGCCACCAGTAAACACCTACACTTGAGTTAGAAGCGCCTGCTTCTGTCTTAAAGAAGTTGTCCGGAGCAAGGAAGTAGTATGTGTATGTGTCGTCTGCTGCTGCTGTAACAGAACCAACGCCAACACAAAGCATAGCTACGAGCATTGCTGCGGAAAGCAAAATGCTAATGACTTTCTTGGACATGAAAAATTCCTCCTTAAAAATATTATGTTGTCAATATCCCGAAGAATAGTTCCTCAGCGTGTTTATTATACTACATCTAAAAAGAAATTGCAATACCTTTTTTAAAAAAATTTTAACAAACAGTAAAAAAATCTCAATTCAGTTTTAGATTTGTTCATAAATTACGCTTTTGTTACGGGTTTGTGTGCTTAGCTGCTCGCGATCTCGTGTAAAAGTTACCTTATCAGATCAATATCCGTCAGGATTCTTAGTCTGCCATTTCCACATATCACGGCACATATCCTCAAGCGTCAGCCTGACCTCCCAGTTAAACAGCTTCTTTGCCTTTTCTGCGTCGGCATAATAAGACGCAAGGTCGCCTGCGCGGCGGGGCTTGATCTCGTAAGGCACCGGGATATCGTTGACGCGGCTGAAGGTGTTCACCACTTCCATCACGCTGTGACCTCTTCCGGAGCCTAAATTCACCGCCTCGATACCCTTATGTGCGACTGCATATTCAAGCGCGGCAGCGTGCCCCTTGGCAAGATCGACTACATGGATATAGTCACGCACGCCTGTGCCGTCCTCGGTCGGATAATCGTCGCCGAAAATACCAAGCTTCGGCAGCTTCCCTCCTGCCACCTTAGCGACATACGGGAAAAGGTTATTCGGGATACCCTCGGGATCTTCTCCGATAAGCCCGCTCGGGTGCGCGCCGATCGGATTAAAGTACCTCAGCAGCACGACCGACATATCCTTATCGGCATTTGCTGCGTCACGCATTATCTGTTCGCTCATCAGCTTCGTCCAGCCGTAGGGGTTCGTACACGCCGAAAGCGGCATATCCTCTTTGTAAGGCGAAGGATTATTCTCGCCGTAGACCGTGGCTGACGAGGAGAACACAAGGTTCTTAACGCCGTGAGCCTCCATCGCCTCCAGAAGCGTGATCGTTGAATCGAGGTTGTTGCGGTAGTACATCAGAGGCTTTGCGACCGACTCGCCGACAGCCTTGTAACCGGCGAAGTGAACAACTGCGTCCACCTTGTGCTCGGTGAATATTTTATCGAGAGCCTCCCGCTCCGTTACGTCCGCCTCATAAAAAGCGATATCCTTACCGGTGATAGTCTTTATGCGGTTCAGTACCTCGGGCTTGCTGTTTGAAAAATTATCGGCGACAACAACGTCCCAGCCCCGATCGAGGAATTCCACGCAGGTATGAGAGCCGATAAAGCCCGCGCCGCCTGTAAGCAATACTTTCATTTGACCCTTCCTTTCACATTTTTCATTTATTAACTATAAATGAGCAAATTTCTATTCTTTCGTCAGAATTAAAAAAAATTGCGTCGCCTTGGAGCGGCGAGGGAGCTTTGGTGCAAACCTTTAGTTAGGGACGCGCATCACGCAAAGCGTCCCTCTTTCAAAACAGTCCACTGGACTGTTTTGAAATTCACCCTTGCAAAGGGCTGAATCACGCCTCCGGCGGGCGGGACTCCGGTCTCACCTGCCGTCGGGGACGGCTCCCAGCCGGAGACCCGCACCCCTGCACCCTGCCCGCTTTTTGAAAAAAGCGGGGTAAAAACTTTGTGCTATGCTCTATCATACTTTGGCTTTGTGCAATTTTACTTTTTGCTCATTTATAGTTATTAACTTCATTGACAAGCGTTCTTGCCATACTTATTATCTCTTCGTAATTATACATACGCTTGATATCGTCAATAGATTTATCGGTACTTCCGAAGGAGCGCTCACAGCGGCGCTTCAGGAGAGTATACGGAGCGACCGTATCATCGCCTGCGTCGACTCTAAGCTGCCAGTTTTCGTAAAGCTCGTTGTCTGCTATCACGCTGCACAGCGCAGCGCCCTCGTAAGCTATACCCGTTTTATCGAAAAAGTCGCTTATATCCGAATTATATCTGCCTGTGCACAAATAATAATATGCGCTGTAGAATGTGATCGAATCTGATCTATCTTTATTGAAATACGTCATACCGTGTCCGATCAGATCGCTTATATTATAGAAAGCGAACTGCGCGCAGCCCTCGCTTGCCTCGCACTGTTCACGGTATTTTGCAAATTCGGTATCTCTTTCGTTCTGATATTCTCTTACCGCAACGTATTCCCTGATAAGCTCCTTTAGCTTTTCGGGCGAATCCTCCGCCATCATGTCGTCAAGTATTCTGTACTGCAAGCCTGTAAGCGCGACATTCTCCTCACTGATCTCGAAATGAACGTCATCTTTTTCAGGCACGTCCAAGCTCTCGACTGCGTCAAAAAAAGTGTGCTTTGCGTACTGCTCCTCAAGCGACCCTGCCCCGTTGTACTTGACCGACTGCGTATCGAACACCGACGCATACACACGCTCACCGTTTACATCGGTAAATCCGCCATCGTCATTCCCCGCAAGAGAGAATGTAAACGGAGTGAGGTATGCGAAACGATAAACGGCAATATCGCTGTATTCCTCCGGCATAATTATCTGCTGGGCAAATATATTCCTCGAAGCAGTCATATTCACGGCGTATGTATAGCCCTTTAAGAAGCCGAAGCGACGTGTTATCACCGCTTTATAATTGCGAAGATTGTACTCGTCGATCCACACTTCCTCGCAGCCGCTGCGCTCCCGAAACAGTTCGGTCATATCGCACAGCTCCGCTATAGCTTCACGGTCTGAAACGTCCAGATCGTTATAATCGGTCTTCAGCAGCTTATTCGTCGTGAGGTCAACGCACACAACGATAAGCACGACGCCTAAAATTATTAAGATCAGATTGAAAAGCTTTTTCACTTAACACACTCACAATCGTTTTTTATCGGCGCTTTTCAAGCGGCGGACAAAAATATATATCCAACTTATATAATACACTGTTTCGATCTTCTTTTCAAGCATTATACAAATTATTGTAACATTTTCATAAAAATTCAGATCAAGATTTAGCTATAATGCAAGCAATAAGCACTCCCGACAAGGAGTGCTTAAAGGCTATGCTTTCATCCGCAGAAACAAGCAGCAGGCTTGTTTGCGTTTGTACATATCATACTCTCGACATAATGATCTCGACCATTTCGCCGACATCTTTCATCGTGGATACTTCGCCCATTCTGAACTTGATGCCAAACTCCTGCTCAACAGCGGCGATCAGGTTGATATGCTCCAAGCTGTCCCAATCATCGATATCATCTGCTGTTGTGAGTTCATCGACCTCGATCGTATCATCGTCAAACACATCTCTGAATACTTCGTTAAGTCTGTCATAGATCTCTTCTTCGTTCATAGTCATTTTCCTTTCATTATATAGTATTTGTTATATAGTATTTGTTATATAGTATTTGTTTTTTGTTTACTTTTTGGCATTGGGTCAGGTCGCCCCCGCCCCCTTGGCAGTATCCCAAGGAGGCTTCCTTCGGGACACCTTTTCACCAATAAGATGTTAAAAACTCTTATACTTTTTCTTAATCATTAATAGCGATCACGCTGCATTTTTTCTCGTACCCGTCAACGTCCAGCTGCCACACGCTGCCTTCTTCGTCCTCGCTGATCTTCGCAAAACCGAAAGTTCCGTACAGCTCCTTGACCATTTTGTTCTTTGCAGTAGGATAGTAATAACCCATGATCGTTTTTATCCCCTGCTCTCTGCACTTGTCTATCAGCGTGTCGAGCATCGCAAACTCCATCTCACGCTTTAACACACGGCAGCTCATGATCCACAGATCCATGTGAAGGACGTCGTTATCCTTCCTGCCGATCACAACCGAAACAACGCCGTTATCGCCAAATTTATCGATAAGCTTACCGTAAAGTCTGATATATCCGTCATCATTGAAAACAGCCTCCATCTCGGCAGCCGTATAACGCTTTGTCGTGACGTTGAACTGATTTGACTTGTTCGTAAGCTGGGTGATACGCTGAAGGTACATCGGCGTGAAGTCGCATATCTCCGCCTTCATATCAAGGCTCAGAAGATAATCCGTATAATTTCCGAACGCCGCCTGCTGCATTGCCCGCTGCGCATTCGCCTTATACATCTCGTTTCGCTTGAGATCATCGTCGCTGAATGTGGTAATATCAAAAAATCCGCTGCGGTCAAGCACCCGGATATACTCCTCGACGCTGTTGATCTCCGGCACGCTCACACCTGCGACCTGCGCAGAAACTATCGCCCGCTCTGCCGGATTGTCGTCCACAAAGACGATCGAGTCCGGGAGAATATTCAGCGCCGCCGCCGTTTCTATTATATTGCGGTCCTTGTTCTCCCAGTTCGCCTTAATTACGGCAAAATCCTCGGGGCGCAAAACTCCCTCCGGGTGACGAAGACCCGCCAGCGCATTCTCCTCATCGTTTTTCGAGCAAACCGTCAGAAGTACGCCAAGTTCACGCTGCGCCTTGAGATACGTTTGAAATTCATAGTAGCTTTGCGCAACGCCGGTTTCCTGCCCGATCTGAATATGCTCCACTCCGTCGTCGCCGACAACGCCGCCCCAAAGCGTATTGTCAAGATCGAGAGCGATCGCTTTTTTGTTTTTGCCAAAAACGGACTTTACGATATTTGCTGTATTAAACGCAAGCTCGGGAATCGCCTCAAAGCAAAGCGCATATTTGTACATATTCCAGTAGGAAGGATCCGACCAGCTTTTCAATCCGTACTGCGCCGAAATATAGTTTATATCGTTAATATAAAAATTATCATGCGTATCTGCATAATCATAGAATTTCTCGTTCAGCCGAGAAATGAAACGCTCCCTGCCTCGATGATCGAAGCTGTCACGGTTGCCCATTATCCTATAAAGCGGCATCTCAAAATTGTTCTGAATGATCGGACACTTAAAGCGTTCGCTCACCGACTGCCACATCTGCTCAAATCGCGCAAATTCAGTATCCAAAAGTACGTTCACGTCATCGCGGCTGTCTGAAACGGAAGGATACGCAGTAATATTGCGGTTTGTCGTGTGGATGAACACAATATCGGGCGCAAACGCCGACAATGTTTCGTCGGGGAACATTGCGTCCTGCCAGTACTGCGCATATTCCGACTGATAAAATGACGGCTCTATGCCGCAGTTCAGCAGGAACAGCTCCATAATGGATACGATATCATTGGTGGTAGACCCGCCGAGCACGGCGATCTTCTTTTTCACCCTGGCAGCGCCGTCCGCGAGCAGCGATTTTTTGAGCGATCTGCGTTTTTTCATTATATACGCAGAGTCAAACGGATATTCCAGTTCTTTCATTATATATACCTTTCTTTCGATTAATTGCAGGCGTACCTTATTTTTTCAGCGTCTGCTCCGATCATCAAGAGATAATACCGATGCGGAGAACTATTTCATCAGCCTTCATCATATTCTCCGTCATCGTCCGGCGAGTCGTAGTTCTCCTCGTATTCGCCGTAAGCTTCATTCTCTCCGGTATCCTCGCGCTGTTCCTCCGCAAACCCAAGCTCCTGATCTTCGCTGCGGTCTCTTTCCTCATTCGACTGAGTATCATTCGGCTCATCGGCAGGCGTTTCGTTCTCGTTCTCGTCTTCGCTCGATGCAGACCGATCTTCAACGCCGCCGGTAATCCCGCCTGTTCTCATCTCCTCAAGGTGATCCGCATTCGGACCGACTGCAGAGTAGGAACAGCACGTAAACAGCATATCGGTGATATTCATCTCTCTTGCGAACTCAACTAAGTTGCGCTCGAAATATCTCATATCCACAACATACACTTCTTCAAAAGATCCGGTTAGGAACGGGATAAGCGCGTCGCCGTAGCTGTCCTTGATAACAAGGCATCTTCTGCCGTTCTTAACGCCCGTTTTGACCTTAACGCTGTATGCGTCGCCGCTGATAAATGTCGAATAATATTCGCTGGAAATCTGTATATCGGCAAACATATCGCCTTCATATACAAAGTTGAATGCGTAGTCGTAATACTCCGTTGTATAATCCTGCTTTTTGGGAACATAGTATATGAAATCCTCGGGGTCGCTCAACAGATCGGCATTGTTTCCCGAGAAAGTATACAGCGTACCTACATAATCCGGTTTTGTAAGCTTTGTATACTGCGAAAGCTCCAGAAACGATACTCCCGCCGTTTCGGCGAACTCCTTCGCTGCGTAATACGCTCCGAGCGACATCCAGTGGTGATCGGTACGTGTATAGATAGTTTCCTGTTTATGGGAAAGCAAAGCCGGGCACACATTGATCCCAACAGCGCCGTTGAGCATATCGTTGATTTCCTTGATATCGTCTTCCTGGCTTGCGTTATAGTCAGCAAAATTCTCGGGCGTATAATATTCGCTGGCAGTAGGCGCGACGAGCGAATAAACCCTAACACCTGGCAGGTCGGAAGCGTAATTGTTGATAGCGGACGCATAGACCTCGCCCGAACCGCCGCCGTACATCGACATCGCCCTGTAGTGACCGTTCTGATATACAACTATAACACCGTTTGCATAAACGCCTTCTGCGATCTCTTCGCCCTTGACCTGCTTTGTTTCGGAGTCGGTGTCCGTCTTCTTTTCCTTGGAGCTTTCGCTGGCAAGGCTGCTGGCGTATGATGCGGACGATGTGTCGCTTTGTTTTTCCTGTTCCTTGACCTCGACGGGCTTATTTACGATCTCCATGGATCCCGTTACCTGTACATTATTGTACTTTATCCCGAATAGTCCGGTAAAACGGCTCGCCGCCTGCTTTAGCGAATCACGAAACGGCACGGTATCATCAAAATAATTTGCAACATCGGCAGTGTATTTGCCGCTCCAGTAATCCTCCCACGAAAACTCGGGCATATTTGCAAGAGTTCGCTTTTCGATATTCGACACTGTGGAGCGCGGAAGAAAAACGGCGCATATCAGAAGGATCAAATAAGCGGGTATTATTGCCGCAAGCGAGAAAAACCTGCTCCAGAAACGCTGATTGCTTTTCTGACGATAAATATTTTCGTTATCTCTCTCCAAGGGCGTATTGTTTTCACTTTTTATCTCGGATACCCGCCCCGGCTTCACTGCGTTGAATACAGCCGTTTTTTCGGTCTGCAGGACGCGCTCCTGCTCGGGAGTGAGCGGCGCCGCTTTACTTTTGTTTTTAGGCGAATACGCACGAGTATTGTCCGAATTGTTGATATTCGAATTCATATTTCCCTCGCTTTCATTATATATATAAGGCGGAAAGTTTTTACTTATTCAAAAGCCGTAACCAACTGCTAAATCTTCTCGTTGCACATCAGAATCTGAAATAAAGGAACGGATTGCTCGTGGCGTCGACCAAAAGCAGCGAACTTATCGCAAGCAAAGCCACACAGTAAGCGACCTTGAGAGCCTGCCCGACCGTGATGGTTTTTACCGATCTGTCAACGAGCTTGTTCACCCATGTGCTGACAGGCAGGCACGCCGCCGCTGCCGCTGCGATAAGGAAACAATTGTTGATAAGCGACGCCGATGAGATCGTATCTGTCAGAGCGTTGCCGTTTGCTCCTACCAGATTCTTAAAGAAATTGCCAAGCTGCGCAAAATCTTCAAAATAGAAAATCCCGAAGCCTACGATTATAATTATCTTACTGTATATATGAGTTATAACAGTAGGTATCGCTTTCATGCGTTTCTTGCCGATAAGCTGCTCGATAAATATAAACACGCCGAAGTACAGACCCCAGATGATATAATTCCACGAAGCGCCGTGCCACATACCTGTACAGAACCACACTAAAAAGAGGTTGAATCGGGGGTGGATCTTTCCTTTGATAGGGATATACAGCACGTAATCTCTGAAGAACGAACCCAGCGATATGTGCCATCTCTGCCAGAACTCGGCTATATTGCGGCAAATAAACGGGTAGCGGAAGTTCTCGTCAAAATGGAAGCCGAAAATGCGTCCAAGACCTATCGCCATATCGGAGTAGCCGCTGAAATCGAAGTAAACATACATCGCATAGATTATAACGGTGTACCATGTAGCGAAAACCGACAGCCCCGAAATATCGCCGCCGAAGAAATTCTCTACAATAGTCCACAAGTTATTTGCAAGTATGACTTTTTTTGCAAGACCGATCATAAAGCGGCAGGAGCCTTCCGAAAGATCGGCAATTGTCGTTTTGCGTGTTTCGATCTCTTTCTCAACGACGCTGTAGCGGACGATAGGCCCGGCGATAAGCTGAGGAAAGAGCGACACAAAAAGCAAAAATTTAAAGTAATTCTTTTGTACCTTGACCTTGCCCCAATAGCAGTCTATAACATACGATAATATCTGAAAAGTATAGAAGCTGATGCCGATCGGGAGCGTGATATTCGGCACGGGAATATTGACGAAGGGTATCGCATTGAGATTTTCAACGATAAACCCAAGATATTTGAATATGATAAGCATACCCAAGCTGAACGTCAGCGACCCGCCCAAAGCAAGCCTGCCTAATTTATCGTCGCGATGCTTATCGATCTGAAGCCCCAGCAGCCAATTGACTATGGTACTGAGGATAAGCAAAAACACGACTGTCGGCTCGCCCCACGCATAAAAAACAAGCGAGAAAACGATCAGGACAGCATTCTTATACTTAATATTTTTATTCAAAAAATAAGATATCAAGCATAGCGGCAGGAAAATATACAGAAAAAACAGATCTGCAAAAACCATTGTGTTCTCCTTCTTCTCTTAAGATGATTCTTTTCTTCAAAACTAAAACTCCGAATATTTAAACGTGCGACGCAAAACAAGCTGAAGACTTATTTGCGCGTCTTTAAAGCAAGCTATTAAAAACGAGTTTATACTCACACACAATTTATTATAATACAAGCTTTTCCAAAAAGCAACAAATAATGAGTATCTCCCGCAACAAAATTCACGCCGTTAAGAATTGATCTTTTGTATTAGTTGGCATGCAGACCCTTTGTATCCGATTTACGCTCGTATTGTTTCTGCATCATTGTATCATTGCGTTATAGCAATATCAGATGTAATTTAATTATATTATATGTATTGCTGCTATACTTTATCAGATTATGTTCAAACCGGTAATTATAAAACACTATCCACAACTTAAGAAAAAAATTAAGTTTTCGCTCAAGCCTTTTTCAAAAGGCTTGCGGGTTGCAAGGGCAGAGCCCTTGCCCGTCGGAGACATACTCCAAGCCCTTTTAAGGGTGAATTTCAAAAACAGTCCGGTGGACTGTTTTTGAAAGAGGGGCATTTTGGCAGAAAATGCCCCTAAATACTGTTGTGTACCAAATATTTCCTTTCGCTCCAATTTGGCAAAATCAAATTCGTAAGCAAAAGGGGATTAACATTTGAATTTAAAATACTTTGATTAATCCTTAAGTTGTGGACAGTAAATTATAAATACTAAAAGCGGGGACCGATCAAGTCCCCGCCGTTTATTTGCCGCGCATATTATGCAGGCGTATAATCCTTCTTGAATTTAATGTTGCTGTCGCCATGTCCTCTGACCTGAATACCGTTTCGGTCGCTCGGACGCTCGCCGCAGTTCCATTTCTCATACGCCGGATCGGAAGCGGAATCTGCCGGTGTAAGATTCCACGAGGTTCTTACGAGAGATATGCTCTTCCACGAATTCGGAACGCTCGCAGAGCTGTACTTTGCGCTGTCATTGCTCGTGTCGGGCTTCTGTGTTTCGATCGCCTCGTTCGTGTCGTTATTTATGATCCACATCTTGCTGCCGTCGTTGAACAGCCAGCCTGCGGAATTGATAACATACAGCACTGTTTCCCCTGTTGTTGATGTGTCGGCATATTCAAAGGTCTGACCGATAACCGCTGCGCTCGAAAGACCAACAGACGCTCTCAGGATCGAAAGCGCATCAGACGACTCGATAACGCCCGTGTTGTCAATATCTGCGATCTTCATAGTAAGCTCGCTGTCGTCTTTATCAAGACCTACCGAAATTCTCAGCGCCATGAGCGCATCGTTTGCGGTGATATTGGTATCCTTGTCAAGGTCGCCGTAAATATAGGTCTTCTTCTCGGGCGACGGTGTAGGTGTAGGAGTCGGAGTTGGCGTAGGTGTTGGATCGGGTTCCTTCTCGCTCGGGTCAACAAGGGCATTCTTAGACGGGCTGTAACGGCTCTCCTTCAGCTCAATCTTCAGCTCGGGAGTTTCCCAGCCGATACCGTTATTGATGATAA
>CACZCM010000002.1 GCA_902779615.1 uncultured Ruminococcus sp.
ACCGACCGACGCGGTTGGGAACCGTCCCCGACGGCAGCGGAGACCTCTGCCTTTGGAAACCGCAATCTTTTTTGAAAAAAAGATTGATCAAAAAACTTTAGATAGGGTTTAGTTCATATTTTGTTAACTCGTTCAAAAGCCGTGGACGCTTTGAATTTGTACTTGATTGATGCGAATTAATATTGTATAATGGTCTTATTGACCTTTCAAGGAGAATGGATGTTTATGAATAAAATTATTAAAACGATCTTTACTGCGGCGGCGGTCGTTCTGATCGCTGCTTTTGCAGGAACGGCGGCGGGGCTTACGTATCTTTCCGTCAACGAATTGTCCCCCGCTGATGTTGAACCGGTCGATATAGGCGGCGAGCCTACGATCGAGATCCTGCCGGGCGACAAGATAAAGGCCATGACCTACAATATCGCTTACGGCGGTATGGGCAAGGGGCATACCGATCCTCTCGACGGCGGCAGCGGCGAGGAGCCTGCCGATATTGATGAGATCGCAGATAATTTAACTAAGATCGCAAAGTTATGTACCGACAGAATGGCTCATGTCAATTTCTTTCAGCAGGCCGATATCAACTCAAAACGCTCCTGCATGACAGACGAACCTGCGATTTTGTCAGGCGGGATCTACGGCAGAACAAACGCCTTCGCCGTAGATCACAGCTGCGTGTTTGTGCCGTTTCCAATCGGCAGCAGCGTAGGCGAGGTTCGGTCGGGGCTTCTCACGATGACCCGTTTCGGCGTTGATTCCGCCGAGCGCAGATCGCTTCCGAATGACTATGGCTGGCCCTCAAGCACATGGAACCGCAAGCCTTGTATGCTGGTTGAACGAATAGACCTCGGCGACAGCGGCAGACAGCTTGTTCTTATAAACACGAATTTTGAGGAGTACGACAGCGGAGAGGTGAGGGCAGAATCGTTTAAGGTGCTGTGCGAATTTATGCAGAAGGAATATTCAAACGGCAGCTATATTGTCGCAGCAGGGGGCTTTAACGCTCAGCTCCCCAGCGTACAGCACGGAAAGTATGAAGACAGCGCAGATGACAATTTTACTCCGCTGGAGCTTTCGACCGAGCTTCTTACGGGCGGCTGGAAATACTGCACCGACAGTTCTGCGCCCACCGTTCGCCGCCTCAACGCAGAGAGCGGCGCCGCAGAGTATTCAGCCGACGGCTTTATTACTTCGCCGAATACGATAGTGGAGCACACGGAAACTATTGACACCGACTTTCGCTTCAGCAACCACAATCCGGTGGTCTGCGAAGTTACGCTCGTGAATTGAGGAAGGGTAATATGGATTGTTCGATCGTCTACTATTCCGCATACAAAACGGGTTATATCCAGCGCAGCCTTGAAAAGAAGTTCAGAACAATGACAAATATCACCGTCAGGTCGGGCTATGCTGCAGTTTCACCGAAGGATATGCAAATGAAATTTTGCCGCGCGCTGGGCGAGTCGTCGCTCGTGATAATTGTAGGCGGGCTGTCGCTTTTTGGTGAAAATAATGTTATGACTGCGCTTTCGGATTATTTTTCTAAGGCGAGGCTTTCGGTGGAGTCAAACAAGCGGGTGCTCAATGAAAATGGTGACGACGGCTACCTTATAAAAACGGGCGGTAAGTATGTTCTTGTTCTTCCCGACGACCCCGAAGCGGCGGAGAGAATGTTTGGAGTACAGCTGCTGAAAAATATCGACACGGGCAGCAGCCCGGACGAGATAGCCGAGCCGGTCAGAACGCACACTATAGTTTTTGCGCCCGAGCCGAACGATGACGCCGCCGAAAGACTGCGTTCCCGCCGTCTTTCAACGGTTGCTGTTATAACGATCGTGCTTACCGCAGCTGTCTGCATAGCGGCAGGGATATGGATATTGGGAAATTTGAGCTGAAAAGCTTTCACCATGACTTTTGAAAGAAACTCGCTTTTGCAGAAATCTCCCTTAAAAGCTCTGATTTCAACAATCAGACACAAGCCGCAGGCTAGTGCGTCTGTGGTCATAATGATTAACCCAAGCTTCCCGCATCATAAATACTTAGAAAAATATAATTATATCACCTTGATGTTCACTTGTGGGAAGTTCGAGTGATCAAAATGAAGTCAGACCGGCTTATTCCATAACGTGGATTCGTAATAATCAAAAGCAGTTATGTAAATGAGAGCCGTTTTTGTGTAAATATCATTTAAATAAATTTTTCGTGGATAATCTTTGTTGCATTATTGCTATTGATTTATCCGGAAAAATGGAATATAATAAGCGTGTCTTAAACAGCAAAGGCGCTGTGGGTGTGAGAATACCCATAGCGTCTTTTTTGCTTTATCACTCGCATACAATGATCGTATGAGATCGTTTCGTGCAGACTTCATTTTAACGGAGGTTATTATTATGAGCAGCACAACAGCTAATGTTAATGTACCCGAGATCTTTGGCAGTCTTGTTTTTGATGATAGGACCATGAAGGAAAGGCTTCCCAAGCAGACCTACAAGGCGCTCAAGAAGACTATCCAGGAGGATAAACCGCTTGATATCAACGTTGCAAATATCGTTGCAAATGCAATGAAGGACTGGGCGGTCGAGCACGGCTGCACCCACTTTACACACTGGTTCCAGCCGATGACGGGCGTTACCGCAGAGAAGCACGACTCCTTCATTAACCCCAACGATGACGGCACCGTTATCATGGAGTTCAGCGGAAAGGAACTTATCAAGGGCGAGCCTGACGCGTCATCATTCCCCTCCGGCGGTATCCGTGCAACCTTTGAGGCGAGAGGCTATACAACGTGGGATCCTACGTCATATGCCTTCATCAAAGACGGTTCGCTGTGTATCCCGACCGCATTCTGTTCTTATACGGGCGATGTTCTCGATAAGAAAACACCGCTTTTGCGTTCCATGGAGGCTGTCAGCCGTGAGGCACTGAGAGTTCTACGCGCGCTTGGCGATACTACTACATCGAAGGTCATCACTACAGTCGGCCCCGAGCAGGAATACTTCCTCATTGACAAGGAAATGTTCGACTCGAGAAAAGACCTTACATACACCGGCAGAACGCTTTACGGTGCAAGAGCGCCGAAGGGTCAGGAGCTTGAGGATCATTATTTCGGTAAGATCAAAGACAGGGTTTCGAGCTTCATGAAAGATCTTGACAGCGAGCTTTGGAAGCTTGGCATCTATGCAAAGACGAAGCACAACGAGGTTGCGCCCGCTCAGCACGAGCTTGCGCCGATCTTCACGACATCGAACCTTGCTACAGACCACAACCAGCTTACGATGGAGATGATGAAGAGGATCGCAAACCGTCACGGTATGGAGTGTCTGCTTCACGAAAAGCCTTTCGCAGGGGTCAACGGCAGCGGCAAGCACAACAACTGGTCTATAGGCACAAACGACGGTCAGAATTTCCTCAACCCGGGCAAGGACCCGATCAATAACAAGAAGTTCCTTCTCTTCCTCTCTGCCGTGATAAAGGCTGTTGACGAACACCAGGATCTGCTCCGCATTTCGGCGGCATCGGCAGGCAACGACCACCGTCTTGGCGCAAACGAGGCGCCTCCGGCGATCGTGTCGATGTTTATCGGTTCCGACCTTGAAGAAGTTCTGGATTCGATCGCTTACGGCAAGGACTACAAGGAAGGCGACCACAGAGAGCTCCTCGAAACGGGCGTTACCGTTCTGCCCGATTTTAAGAAGGATACGTCCGACAGAAACAGAACGTCGCCGTTTGCATTCACGGGCAACAAATTCGAGTTCCGTATGCTCGGTTCAAACGACAACATCGCCTGCCCGAATATTATGATAAACACCATGGTTGCGGAGTCGCTTTCGCAGTTTGCTGATATTCTCGAGAAAGCAGATGATGTTGACGCTGCCATCTATGATATCGTAAAGAATACATACCGCACCCACAAGAGGATCATCTTCAACGGCAACAACTACGCTCCCGAGTGGGTAGACGAGGCGGAGAAGAGAGGACTTCTGAATCTTCGCACAACGCCTGCAGCTCTTGCTCACTACTGTGACGACAAGAACCGCGCATTGTTCTCAAAGCACAAGATCTACAGCGATCTGGAACTTCACGCCCGCTATGAGATCCTGCTCGAAAATTACAGCAAGACGATCAACATTGAGGCTCTCACGATGATCGACATGGCTCGCAAGGATATTATTCCCGCAGTATCGAAGTTTGTAAAGGAGCTTGTTGAAACAGCTTCCGCAAAGAAGGCTTTGTCGGCGGAGATCACCTCGGAGCTTGAGATCGAGCTTGCAGCAAAGCTCTCAAAGCTTCAGCTTTGCTTCTCAAAGAGGATCGATAAGCTGGATTCGCTGCTTTTGAAGGCTGCCGATATCCACGGCGTACAGGAACTTGCGAATTTCTATGCCGATGAAGTGTTCCCGGCAATGCAGGAGGCAAGGATCCCCGCAGACGAGATGGAAATGAGCATGGACGCAAAGGCATGGCCGTATGCTTCATACGGACAGATTCTCTACAGCGTTAAATAAATAAGAAAAATCAGCGCCCTATGATGAAATGTCATAGGGCGCTTTGGGCTGATGTTTCGTGACGATAAGTATTTCTGTAATGCATATTGGCAATGTATTCAAAAATAAAATCCAGACTTGCAGGTGGGTCATAAACGATTAAAAAACAACGTATTTACGTGATACGATTTGCTTAAAACGAGTTTTTTGGGAAATCGAAAATGTCATTTCCGCATGTCATTTCCGCTAATTATATTGATTTTTGTTGCATAGACACAATGTTTCTATGACCCTTGTGCAAGTCGGGATTTATTCAAAAATAATGGCAGTGTGAAGGAATAGGAAGAGAGCCGGGAGCAGACTTATTTTCCCGGGAGATCTTTGATGAGCGGCTTGATCTCGTCGAAAATCATCTTGATGGAATCACGGTCATAGATCTTCATAAGATCGTTGTTGATCTGTGAGCGCGATTTGCCGTTTAGCACGACCTTGATGGTTTCTTCGATAACTGCATTGCGGTTGCCGCTGATCTGGATATTGTTGAAATGCTCGTCTATAAAGCTGCGAACCTCTTGCTCTCTTTCGGTTTTCTTAGTTGTCTTGCGGCGAGGCGCCGACTGTTTTTTCTCCTGCTTGTCGTTTTCGGAGAGCTTTTTGTCGTTTTTTTTTATGTTAGCAAGGTCTGTCTGCTTCTTTGCGTCGATCTTCTTGGTTTTGAAATCCTCGATCGGTTTATCGAAATCACTGTCATTGGAAATAATGATATACTCCGCCTTTTTGTTTTCGGAGGCGATATCGCGAAGGTCAAAAAGGATCATACAATCGGCTGCGTTTTTGATCGGAACTTCAACCTCTATATATTCGAATTTTGCGTTGGACTGCATCATTTGTTTAAGCAAAATGATCGGTATATTTTCAAGAGGGTTGGAGTAGTAGATCCTTACACAGTCTTTTGAAGAAAGCTTATCTATCCCGCGAAGACCGCTTCGGTGAACATTTTCCATATCGACGAAGTAATATCGCTTGAATTTATTGTCACCCATTTTTCATCTCCCTTTCATAAGGGCGGCAGGCATGCGCCTGCAGGCAAATTCCGTCCGAATTAGTTTATAACATGACGTATTCCCGCGTTTTGGATTTATTCATTCCGCGGCTAACCGAGCGGCAGGCATGCGCCTGCAGGCAAATTCCGTCCGAATTAGTTTATAACATGACGTATTCCCGCGTTTTGAATTTATTGATTCCACGGCTAACCGATTAATATTGCGCAGAAAACGGGGTAATTGTATCTGCGCACAAGGCTATTGCACGAAAACATCATTTCAATTATAACAAACCGCGACAGAAAAATTGTGAACATTCGGAAAACTTTTTAAACTTTTTGTGACAGCGACGCATGGTAATGACCATAAAACACCACACATGCTGTTTAATAGCAGAATTAAGGATCTAATGATTAAAGTGCGTTCTAAGGATTGGCACTCATTTCACTTGTTTTTTGTGAAATTGCCTTCAAAATCGTTGAATACGTCAGTATTACTGCGGATTATTCAAACGATCTGCCTGAAAAATACCTGTGCAATGTGAATACCGGGTTTTATCCGTGATCCCTTGAGTTTTTTGCCGCCTTTTGAAAAGACGGCAAAAACTGTTTGCCAATTATATTCATTCAAAAGCCATTAGAAAATAATAAAAAAATACTTGACAGGCATTTAAAAGTGTGGTAAAATTTAAAGTACCTCGAGAGGGGTTTTTATTTTTGTGCCCTTTTTTAGAGGGAGGCTAAATTTACCGATTAAACGGAGGTGCCGCTACAATGAGAGTGAAGATCACAATGGCCTGCACTGAGTGCAAACAGCGCAACTACAACACCATGAAGAACAAGAAGAACGATCCCGACAGACTTGAAATGAACAAGTACTGCAGATTCTGCAAGAAGCACACTCTGCATAAGGAAACAAAGTAACGGAGGTTTGCGAAATGGCTAAGGCTAAGAAAAAGAAGTCAGGCAGCAAGAGCAAGGCTCAGAAAAGCGTTGCTTTGGAAAAGAAAGCCGAAGACGTTCAGAACGCAAAAGCCTCTGAGGAGAACACTAAGCCCGAAAAGGCTGCAAAAAGCTCCGAAAAGAAAGCGTCTGAGAAGAAGTCTTCCGACAAGAAGGCTGCCGAGAAGAAGCCGTCTGTTTTCGCAAGGATTGCAAAGTATTTCAGAGAGTGCCGCAGCGAGGTCAAGAAGATCGTTTGGCCTACGCCAAAGGCAACGTTCAAGAACGTTGGCATCGTGCTGAGCGTTCTGCTGATAGTAGGTCTGTTTGTGTGGCTGCTTGATACCGGTTTCATAGCGCTGTTCAAGCTCGTTATGGATATCTGATCTGGCTGTCTAAAAAGACCGAAAGGATGGATGATGCTCTGTGTCCGGAGACTTTAGATGGTATGTCGTTCACACGTATTCGGGTTACGAAAACAAGGTAGCCTCAAACCTGAGAACGACCATCGAGAACAGAAATCTGCATGATCTCTTCGAGGACGTTAGAGTCCCCGTTGAAAAGGTGCAGGAGGTAAGCGACGGCAAAACAAAAGAGGTCGAGCGCAAGCTTTTTCCGGGGTATGTGTTTATCAAAATGGTACATACGGACGAATCTTGGTATGTAGTCAAAAATATTCGAGGCTGCACGGGGTTTGTCGGCCCTGAGTCCAAACCTGTTCCCCTGACAAACGAGGAAGCGGTAAAGATGGGCGTTGAGGCTCCCGAAAGCGAAAGCCGCATTTACGATGTTCCTTACGAAGTCGGAGATTCGGTTCGTATTATCGAAGGCGCATTTATCGACCGTATCGTTCGTGTCGAAGACATCGACCTCGATTCGGGCAAGCTCACCGTTATTATCCAGATGATGGGATCGGATACTAAGGCTGAACTTGATCTCGATATGGTTGAACCGCTGTAACATTCAGAGTAAACAGGACCCAAGACGCTTTTGGCGTTCTGTACGGAAGCGCTGCGAGAGTGCCGGCGTATATTATATTGGGTCGGGCTGCTCTTTTATGTGCGATCAGTCGGCTCGCACGCCGCTAAACGTGCGGTCACACATAATGTGTGTCAGCCGAGGAAACTCGGCAAGTGGGAGGGACGAAATTTTTAACGTTCCGTTTTACCACTATTTTTGGAGGTGCAATTTAAAATGGCTCAGAAGGTAACAGGATTTATTAAACTCCAGATACCTGCCGGAAAAGCAACACCGGCACCGCCGGTTGGCCCTGCATTAGGTCAGCATGGCGTTAACATCATGGCATTTACTAAGGAATTCAACGAGCGTACAAAGGGCGACGTGGGTATGATCATCCCTGTTGTTATCACTGTATACGCAGACCGTTCCTTTACATTTATCACCAAGACGCCGCCGGCAGCCGTTCTTATCAAGAAGGCTTGCAACATTCAGAGCGGTTCGGGTGTACCGAATAAAACTAAGGTAGCCAACATTACCCGTGATCAGGTCAGGAAGATTGCCGAGCAGAAGATGAAGGACTTGAATGCGTCCAGCGTTGAGTCTGCTATGAGCATGATAGCGGGAACAGCACGCAGCATGGGCGTTGTTGTTGTAGACTAATTAACTGACTGATTACCCGGTGGGAGGACTTGTTCCGCAATTACCACTCGATAGGGAGGAAAACTGATGAAACACGGTAAGAGATATGTTGACAGTGCAAAGACTGTTGACAGAACAAAATTTTATGAGCCGAAAGAGGCTCTCGAAACAGTTATCAGCACTGCAAAGGCTAAGTTTGACGAAACTGTTGAAGTACACGTAAAGCTTGGTGTTGACGGCCGTCACGCAGACCAGCAGGTCAGAGGCGCTATCGTTCTTCCGAACGGTACAGGTAAAAACGTTCGTGTTCTTGCGATCGTAAAGGGCGCAAATGTTGATATCGCAAAGGAAGCAGGCGCTGATTTTGTCGGCGCTGAGGATATGACTCAGAAGATCCAGCAGGAGAACTGGATGGACTTCGACGTTCTCATCACAACACCCGACTGCATGGGTCTTGTAGGACGTCTCGGTAGAATCCTTGGTCCCCGCGGTCTTATGCCGAACCCGAAGGCCGGCACTGTAACTCCCGATGTTGCTAAGGCAATCAAGGAGGCTAAGGCAGGTAAGATCGAGTATCGTCTTGATAAGACGAACATCATTCACTGCCCGATCGGCAAGGCTTCTTTCGGAGCAGACAAGCTCCAGGAGAACTTTGATACGCTCATGGGCGCTATCGTTAAGGCTAAGCCGGCAGCAGCAAAGGGTCAGTACGTTAAGTCCTGCGCTGTAGCTTCGACTATGGGTCCGTCCGTAAGGATCAGCCCGAGCAAGTTCCAGGCTTGATTTAAAAATAAGTAAAATTTTAAGGAGTCCTTTAAAGGACTCCTTTTTTGTGTTATTGCGATCTGAATTTTGACAGCACCTCTTCTTCGAGCATCACATTGAGATCGTCCGTTCCGGTGCCGTATGTTTCTATATTAACGCGATGATTATTTATGTACTCGCAAACGTATTTCCAGTCTTTAGCCGACTGTTCGGTGCTGTTTATCGTGCAGATAGTGTAATCGTCGCCGCCTGCAGTAACTTTAAGCACCAGCGTTTCGGCAGTGGTGCCGTCCGAATTCTTTTTCGGATACCCTTGAATGAACAATGCGTTTATCTCATTGTAGAAAAAGATCATGCTGTTACCTTTTCCCATAATACAGTGTTCACCGAGAATAAAGCAGCCGTCAAATTTTCTTTCGCCGATTCTGACATCGAGTATAGCATAGTTGAGTAAGCCGTGTTCGTCTAAATACTTGATCTTGTTATAAAAACGTCCTTCCGACTTTGAGATCATACGGCTGCATATAACGGCCAATATAATAAATGACACTATCGCAGATACGATCAAACAGGGTAAAAATGTCTGTGGTGCGGGTTTGGGTTATTCTCAGACCCGCCCATTTGCAAAAGTGCGCCGACAGGCACAATAAAAAGGTAGATCGGAAAAAAATTCGTTATAAGACTTTTCCTGCTTGTGAGACAAAATTCTTTTAATTCTTTCATATTAATAACCTTGATTAGTTGGAGATCAGATGGTCGATGTGAAATATAGAGTTTGTCCAAAACTTTATGCTGTTGTGCGGCGGCTGTTTATGTATACTATACAGTCGGACGGAAATTGTCTGCAGGCGCAAACCTGCCCCGCTTTTTTGAAGAGAGCGGGGCAAAAAACTTTATGCTGTGGTTCACCTAAGTGTGCTGCCTGCGGGAACGTCGTCAACCATGATAACCTTGATATCGCCGTTAGGACAATCTGCCGAAAGTATCATGCCGTTGCTCTCTACTCCGCATAATTTCGCAGGCGCAAGATTCGATACAACGATAAGCGTGTGCCCGATAAGCTCCTCGGGCTTATAGTACTGCGCTATTCCCGATACTACCGTGCGGTCATTTGTGCCATCGTTCAGCGTGAATTTCAATAGCTTCTTTGAACGCTTGATGTTTTCGCACGAAACGACTTTCATTGTTGTAAGCTGTACCTTTGCAAAATCATCTATACCAATGATCGCCACGCCCTCGGGCTTTTTTCCCTCGTGGTGCTCGGGCTTTTTCTCCTCGGTCTTGGGTGCGCTGCTCTTGAGTATTTCGTTCAATGCATCGATCTCTTTTTCAATGTCTATCCTCGGGAAGAGAGCAGCGCCTTTCTTTACGGTAACGTTAAGCGGAAGAACGCCGAATCTTTCTGCGTTATCGTAGGAAGCCTCTTCGGCGCTTGCTCCGATCTGTTCGAATACCTTCGGCATTGTTGCAGGCATGAACGCAGATAAAAGCGTAGAAACGATACGGATAGTTTCAAGCAGGTTATAGAGCACGCTTGAAAGTCTTGCCTTCTTCGTTTCGTCCTTGCCGAGAACCCAGGGCATTGTTTCGTCTATATATTTGTTGGCACGGGAAACAACGCTGAATATTTCGATAAGGGCTTTGTTAATCTGAGTCAGATCGATATACTCATCGACTTTTTCACGAAGTGCGCATGCTTCGGTGATAAGCTCGTCGTCAAAGTCGCCGTGTTCTCTGTCCTCGGGGAGAGTGCCGCCGAAATATTTGTCGACCATCGCCACTGTTCTCGATACAAGGTTGCCCAGTCCGTTTGCAAGATCGGTATTGATGCGCTTTATCATTATCTCGTTCGAGAAGTCACTGTCTGCGCCGAGCGCCATTTCTCTGAGAATATGGTAGCGGATCGCGTCTGCGCCGTAACGTTCGCCAAGAATAAACGGATCAACAACGTTGCCGAGAGATTTGCTCATTTTAACGCCGTTGAAGGTGATCCAGCCGTGAACCGCCAGATGCTTCGGCAAGGGCTGATCCAATGCCATGAGGATAGCAGGCCAAGTGATAGCATGGAATCTCATGATATCCTTTGCGACCATGTGCACGTCGGCAGGCCAGAATTTATCGTAATCGTCAAATGTTTCGTTATCGTAGCCCAGAGCAGAGATATAGTTTGAAAGCGCGTCTACCCAGACATACACAACATGATCGCTGTCAAACGGCACGGGAATGCCCCATTTGAATGAGTTGCGGGATACGCAGAGATCCTCAAGCCCGGGTTTGATAAAGTTGTTCACAAGCTCCAGCGCGCGGGTCTTCGGACGAAGATAATCGGTTTCGGTGAGGAGCTTTTCGAGCCTGTCGGCAAACGGCGCCATTTTCATGAAGTACGCCTCTTCCTTCGCCTGTTTTACGCTGCGGTGACACTCGGGGCAGCAGCCGTTTTCGTCAAGCTGACTGTCTGTCCAGAAGCTTTCGCAGGGAGTACAGTAGTTCCCGGAATATTCGCCCTTGTAGATATAGCCTTTGTCATAGAGCGCTTTGAATATTTTCTGAACCGATTCAACGTGATAGTCGTCTGTTGTTCTGATATAACGGTCATAGTCAATGTTCATGTATTTCCAGAGCTTTTTGAAGACCTCGACTATTTCGTCAACATACTGCTTCGGAGTAACGCCCTTTGCTTTTGCGTTTTGTTCGATCTTCTGACCATGTTCGTCGGTGCCTGTCAGGAACATTACGTCGTAGCCCTGCATTCGCTTATAGCGGGCGATAGAATCGCACGCGACCGTTGTATAGCAATGCCCGATATGCGGATTGCCCGAGGGGTAATATATCGGGGTGGTAATATAGAATTTTCCCTTACTCATATTATCTTTCCTTTCGCAGAAAATGAAAGTCTGCCGCGCTTCGATCGGTGAATGAAGCGCAGCGAACTTACCTACAATTTTATCACGTATTAACGAATATTTCAAGTAGTGGTGAGAAAATATCCGTGGAAATCAATTCGGCGCGGGCAGCAAGTATGTCAGCGGGATCTGTCCGCGCCAATATTAACAATTTGTAAAAATCAATATTGCACTTGAAGAAATGTGAGGATTGTGGTATCATATAATGTGAGTACATATTGTTAAGCAGCGTCTGAGCATTAGGAGTTGATATATTGGCGATCAATTTTGAGTACAAACAATTCAGCGATGACAATAATTATTTACATTTGTGCGCCGAGGTGATGGCGGTCCGCGCCCGAGGGGATATCCCCATGGCGTGCATACGTACATACGGCTGTCAGCAAAATGTTGCGGACAGCGAAAAGATAAAGGGTATGCTTTCGCAGATGGGCTTTGGCTTTACGGAGGAGGCGGAGGACGCCGACTTTATTCTTTTCAATACCTGCGCCGTCAGAGAACACGCCGAAGACAGAGTGTTCGGCAATGTCGGCGCGTTGAAAAATATAAAGCGCCGTCACCCGTCAGTGGTTATAGGGCTGTGCGGCTGCATGATGGAGCAGGAACACGTGACGGATCGCCTGTACAAGAGCTTTCCGTTTGTGAATCTTGTTTTCGGCACGCATTCTCTTCATAAATTCCCGGAGCTTTTCTACAATACCGTGACATACGGCGGCAGAGTGTACGAAACCGGCGTTGACGATAAAACGGTGTATGAGGGTATCCCCACACGCCGCGACGGTACGTTTAAAGGCTGGCTGCCGATAATGTATGGATGCAATAATTTCTGCACATACTGTATAGTGCCCTACACAAGGGGAAGGGAGCGCAGCCGTAAATTTGAAGACGTCGTAAACGAGGCTCGCGAGATGATAAACAGCGGGTACAAGGAGATCACGCTTCTCGGTCAGAATGTAAATTCCTACGGAAAAAATTTGGAGGAGCGTCATACATTCGCCGAGCTGCTGGCGGAGATCGATAAAACAGACGGCGACTATATCCTGCGCTTCATGACCTCGCACCCGAAGGACTGCTCCAAAGAACTGATAGATGTGATCGCGGACAGCAGGCATATCTCAAGCCATCTTCATCTGCCGTTCCAATCCGGTTCGAACCGCGTTTTGAAGGCGATGAACCGCAGCTATACAAGAGAGAAATATCTTGATATAATAAACTATGCTAAAGAGCGCATACCCGACTTATCGCTTACATCTGACGTTATAGTGGGCTTCCCGGGCGAAACGTATGAGGAGTTTTTGGAAACAGTATCACTTGTAAAAGAAGTGGAATTTACATCGCTGTTTACGTTCATTTATTCTCCGAGAAAGGGCACGCCCGCAGCAAAAATGGACGACCCTTATACTCACAAAGAAAAGTCGCAGTGGTTCTCACAGCTTCTGAAGGTTCAGGAGGAGATAGCCGCAGCGAGATGTGCGTCGATGGTGGGGAAGACGGTGCGGGTGCTTGTTGAGGGCAAGACCGACAAGGACGGCGTGCTTACCTCTCGGACAAGCGGAAATATAATTGTGGATTTCCCGGGCGACGAATCGCTTGTGGGGAATTTTGCGAATGTAAAGATCACCAATGCCCGCAACTGGATCTTAAACGGCGAACTGACACAAGGAGAGTGAAACGATGGATCTGATCGAGCTTGCACGAAACTTAGGCGCTGCGCTGCAGCAGGACGAGGCATATATCAATATGAGAACAGCCGAGCAGATAAGCGAGGAGGACAAAGAGCTTTCGCAGCTTATGGAGGATTACAACACAAAGCGTATGGCGATCAATTATGAGGCGTCAAAAGCGGACAGGGACGACGAAAAAATGCAGTTGCTCAATAAAGAGATGCGTTCGCTTTATGCAAAGATCATGCAGAACTCGCATATGAAGGATTATAACGCCGCAAAGTCGAAGTTCGATACGAAGCTTCAGGCGGTTTTGGGGATCATTCAGAACAGCGCGATGGGCGATGATCCGTATACCACAGATCCGGTAAGCGGCTGCACAGGGTCGTGCTCAACGTGCGGGGGCTGCGGATAAGGGAGGACTTATCCGCTGTATCTGTTTTGCAGCGGTACAAAGCAAGTGAAATTCGGCGGTGCTGCGCCGTCGAGCGGAGGGAAGAATATGGCAGAGTTATCTCCTATGATGAAGCAGTATTTTGCTATCAAGGAGCAGAACAAAGACAGTATATTATTTTTCAGATTGGGCGATTTCTACGAAATGTTCTTTGACGATGCGATCCTTGCGTCAAGGGAGCTGGAGCTGACGCTGACGGGACGTGACTGCGGACAGGAACAGCGCGCGCCTATGTGCGGAGTTCCGTTTCACAGTTACGAGCAGTACGCCGCAAAGCTGGTGGCGAAGGGCTATAAGGTCGCTATATGCGAGCAGACCGAAGACCCCGCAGCGGCGAAGGGGATAGTTCGCCGAGAAATAATACGCATTATAACTCCCGGAACAGTTATGGAAGATTCCATGCTGGACGAAACAAAAAACAATTTTATCTGCTCGGCTTATGTGGAAGGTGAAACTGCATATTCCGCATTCTGCGATATTTCTACAGGCGAACTCTACTGCGCGGCTCTCGATCTTGATAATGAGTGCCGCCGCTTCAAAAGCGAGCTTTCGGTCTATTCTCCGCCGGAAATGCTTATCGGCGGTCTGGTGGAGAAAATAACGCCTATTATCCCCTTCCTTAAAGATAAGCTGAAAACCTCGGTCGAGATGCTTGAGGACGAGTATTTTGATCTTGCTGCCTGCGCAGAGTCGGTCAAAAAGCAATTTGGCGCAAGTCAGTATGATATGCTGTCAGAGCATAATACGGCGGGCTGCGTGCGGTCGGTAGGCGGACTTTTGAAGTACCTCAAGGAAACTCAGAAAACCGGTCTTGAACGGATACGCCGAATTGAATTATACAGCGAAAACCGTTCAATGCAGCTCGACTACAATACAAAGCGGAATCTCGAACTGACGGAAACCATACTTTCCAAAGAGAAAAAGGGTTCGCTTTTGTGGGTGCTTGACAATACTAAAACCGCAATGGGCAAGCGGCTTATACGAAGATATATCGAGCAGCCTCTGATGAGTGTTGCGGCGATAATCAGACGGCAGAATGCGGTGGAGGAGCTTGTGAATGACGCAATGCTCCGAGGAGAATCGGCGCAGTCGATGTCGGGAATACCCGATATCGAGAGATTGATGACAAAAATCGTTTACGGTTCCGCAAATGCCCGCGACCTGAGGGGACTTTGCGCAGCGCTTGAAAAGCTCCCTGCGGTCAAAGAGAATCTTTCGGGCGTAATGTCTACCGAGCTGAAAAGGATCTATGACGATCTGGATCTTTGTGATGACATACATGATCTTATCGAAAACGCGATAGATGAAGATCCGCCGTTTTCGGTGCGAGAGGGCGGCATGATAAAACGTGGGTTCAGCAGCGATCTCGATGTGCTGCGGCATGATATGAACGATTCGACCGGCGTGCTGACGGGTATGGAACAGCAGCAGCGGGAAGCTACCGGGATCCCCAAGCTGAAAATAGGCTACAACCGTGTTTTCGGCTACTATATCGAGGTGTCCAATTCATATAAAAAGCAGGTGCCGGATACTTTCATACGCAAACAGACGCTTGCGAACTGCGAACGCTACATAACGCCCGAACTAAAAGCTCTTGAAGGCAGGATATTAGGCGCAAAGGACAGGGCGTCAACGCTTGAGTATCAGCTTTTTACGCAGGTGCGTGAAAAGGTCGCGGCGGCGCTCGAGAGGATCACGTCCTCGGCAAAGGCGGTCGCAAGACTTGACGTATTTCAGAGCTTTGCGCAGACTGCCGCCGATATGCGCTACTGCCGCCCGGAAATAAACGATACCGGAGAGATCATCATCAAAAACGGTCGTCATCCGGTGGTGGAGAAGCTTCTGAGCGATGTTCCGTTTGTTGCGAATGATGTTCATCTTGACAACGGAAAGAATAGGGCGGCTATTATTACTGGCCCGAATATGGCCGGAAAATCTACATATATGAGACAGACGGCGCTGATCGTTATTATGGCGCATATCGGGTCGTTCGTTCCTGCGGAGTATGCATCGGTGTCGGTGACGGACGCTGTATATACTAGAGTAGGAGCAAGCGACGACCTTGCAAACGGCAGATCGACGTTTATGGTCGAGATGAATGAGGTCGCAGAAATACTAAAGCACGCTACCTCGCGCAGTCTGCTGATCCTTGACGAGATCGGCCGGGGCACTTCAACGTTTGACGGAATGAGCATTGCAAGAGCCGTTCTGGAATATGCGGTGGACAGAAAAAGGGTAGGTGCAAGGACACTTTTCGCAACGCACTACCATGAATTGACGGCGCTTGAGAGTATGATAGACGGCGTAAAAAATTACAATATCGCCGTGAAGAAGCGCGGCGATGATATCACCTTTTTAAGGCGTATCGTGCCCGGAGGTGCAGACGACAGCTACGGCATTGAGGTAGCAAAGCTTGCGGGGCTGCCCGATGAGGTGATATCACGCGCGAAGGTGATATTGAAGGAGCTGGAGCAGGGGAAGAAGACGAAGCGCCCGAAGGAGCCGAAGCGGGACGTTCTCGAAACGCAGCAGATGACGCTTTTGCCTGCGGTCGGCTCGCAGCTGGAGGAGTATATACGCAGCATTGACGTGAACACACTGACCCCGGTGGAGGCGCTGAACAAGCTGTATGAACTAAAAAATATGTGTGAATGACAGGTGAATGATATGATAACGAATCAATACATTGTCACGAAAAAGCTTTACATGGACTGGGCTGCCGAAGACAGGAAGAAGGGATTGTCGCTGAAGATCAATATTCTTTGGGCAGTCATTCTGGTTATACTTATCGCAGCCACGGTCGTATACATGAGAATGAGATCTGAAGGAAACGGAGATATGTCGCTGCTGCTTGTGCTGGAGGGCGCGCTGCTGGTGTTCACGGTGTATCAGCTGTTTTTCAGAGGCAAGTCTTCCGCAGGCGCAATGTACGACAAGATCGCAGCGCAGCTCGGACATGACTGGACGAGAACGATGCATTTCAAAAACGACGCTCTCTACATCAGTGAGGGCAGCTTTGAGATCAACTATCCGTACAGTGAGATAGTGTCGGTTAAGAATATCGGCAACGAGATCATGATCGAAACCGACAAAAAGCTTGTTCTTCACGCATATAAGGACAAGTTTATCGAAGGGGACTACAGCAGATTCAAGAGATTTATCGAGAGTAAGGTAGTTAATAAATGCTTCCTTAACTGAGTGACTAAAGCTGAAATGAAAGAGGGGTGACGAAATTGGGCAGAATAAATGTTCTTGATAAGCACATAGCGGAGCTTATCGCAGCGGGCGAGGTCGTTGAGCGGCCGAGCTCGGTCATTAAGGAGCTTGTTGAAAACTCGATCGATTCTGGCGCAACGGCTATTACAGTCGAAATACAGGACGGCGGTATATCTATGCTCAGAGTGACCGACAACGGGTGCGGCATTATGCGGGAGGACATACGAAACGCCTTCAAGCGTCACGCCACAAGCAAGGTGCGCGAAAAAGAAGACCTTGAATCGATCGGCACATTGGGCTTCAGAGGAGAAGCGCTGGCGTCGATCTGCGCGGTGGCGAAGGTGGAGCTGCTCACACGAGCGAACAACGAGGACATAGGCACGCACTACATGATCGAGGGCGGCGACGAGGTCCTCATGGAAGACTCGGGCTGCCCGGGCGGGACTACGTTTATTGTCAGAAATATTTTTTACAATGTTCCGGCACGAATGAAATTCCTCAAGAAGAACACCTCGGAATCGACCGCAGCTGCGGCTGTTGTTGACAAGATCGCTTTGTCGCACCCGGATATTGCGTTTACGTTTATTCGCGATCACAGACAGACGCTGACAACGGCGGGTGACGGCGTTGAAAAGAACTGTATATATTCCGTGTTGGGGCGGGAGTTTGCAGTGAACGCCGTGCCTGTAAAGTACGAACTCGGAGATATCAGAGTGACCGGGTATGTCACAAAGCCTCAGGCTGCAAGGGCGAGCCGCGCGCTGCAGAACTTCTTCATCAACGGCAGATTTGTCAAAAGCAGAACGGCTATGGCAGCTGTTGAGGAAGCGTGCAAGGGAATGGTCATGGTCGGAAAATTCCCCGGGTGCGTTCTTCACATCGAGATGCCGTATGAGCTTGTTGACGTAAACGTTCACCCCGCCAAGATCGAGGTGCGTTTTGTGAACGAACGGCCTGTGTTTGAGGCAGTGTACCATGCGGTGAGGACTTCGCTGATAGACGGCGATACGATCAAGGAATTCAAGCTCGATCCGCAGGCGTCGTTTGATAAGCTGATCGATAAAAGCGTTGTAAAAAAGCCGTTCACGATGTCCCAGCATGAGGTGAACAGCATAAAAAATACGCCCGTTGTTCCGCCGTCAAAGCAAAACGAGAGACAGTCGATAGACGTATACAACAAACTGATCAGGGAGTCGCTGAGCGGCAGCGGACGGCTTGTTCTGGAGGATCCTCAGGCGGCGATGCGCACCGCAGCGCCAAACAATGCATTCATGTTCGGCGGTGCAGAGAATATGTCGCTTGATATCGAAGCCGACGAAGAGAGCGTCTACGGAATAAAAAAATCGGGCGAGAAGGCGAAGATCGTTCGTGAGGAGGAAGCTTTGCCCGAGCCTGAAAGCGGCGGAAAGGACGATATGTCGTGCGATAATGCGTCGGAACAAAGCTTTGAAGCGAATGCCGAAAGCGAAACGGAAGCTGCAAAGGAAGGCTCGATCGATGTACCGACACACGAAGAAGTAGCGTCGGAAGACACGCATTTCGAGCCGATCGTCGATGTGACGGGCGATTATGTGAGGTTTGTGGGCGAAGCGTTCAAAACATACATAATAATCGAGCGGAATCGGGAGCTTGTGATGATCGACAAGCACGCTCTTCATGAAAGAATAATTTACGAAAAGCTCAGGCGGGAGCAGGGAAAAAAGTATGCGCAGTACCTTCTTGAGCCTGCAGCGGTAACGCTTTCAAAGCCGCAGTATGACGGGATACTCTCAAAAAAGGATCTGATGTATGAGTCGGGCTTTGAGATCGAGGAGTTCGGCGGCAGCACGATACTTGTGCGGTCTGCGCCCTCGTTTATAGACGCATTTGACGTTGCGGCGACCGTTGAGGAAATGGCACAGCATATTCTTGATGACAAGAGCAATATCGAAAGCGAATATACCGATTGGCTTTACCACAATATTGCGTGCAGGAGCGCAATAAAGGGCGGCGACAAAAGCTCGCCCGAGGAGCTTATCGGGCTGTATCTCGAGATGGGCGAAGACCCGAACTACCGCTACTGCCCTCACGGCAGGCCGACCTCGATCGTTATGACGAAGTATTCGATCGAAAAACAATTTGGCAGGGTGTGACCTCATGAACGGCAAAAAAATAAAAATAGCGGCGGTGGTGGGACCGACAGCCTCGGGAAAAACAAGGCTTGGGATCACACTTGCGAAAAGGCTCGGCGGAGAGGTCGTCTCTGCGGATTCTATGCAGATCTACGAAGGAATGGATATCGGTTCCGCAAAGCCGACAGAGCAGGAAATGCAGGGAGTGCCGCACCATCTGATCGGCGTTATCCCGAGAGATAAAAATTTCAGTGTGGCAATGTACACAGAGCTTGCGCATGAGAAGATAAAAGAAGCTGCGGCGAGAGGAAATGTGCCGATAATAGTCGGGGGCACGGGGCTGTATGTGGATTCGCTCATCAATAACGTTAAGTTTACCGAATATGAGGTCGATGAGAAGCTGCGGCAGTCGCTTTTTGAGCGCGCAGAGAACGAATCTCCGATGTCGCTTTGGCAATGTCTTCGTGATATCGACCCGCAGTCGGCGGAAAAGATCGAGCCGAACAATATAAAGCGTGTCGTGCGGGCGCTCGAGATATATTATACGACAGGAATTACCATGACGGAACAGAATGCTCGCTCCAAAAGTGTGCCGTCGCCGTACAGCGCTGTGAAATTCGGATTGAAGACAGCCGATCGTGCAGTGCTCTACAATAGGATAAACGTCAGAGTTGACGAGATGATGAAGCTGGGGCTGCTTGATGAAGCAAGAAAGCTCATCGAAGGCGGCGGACGATCGTCAACGGCGGCCAAAGCTATAGGCTGCAAGGAATTCATACCGTATTTTTTTGGTGAACAAACGCTTGAAGAGGCGGTCGAAACGCTGAAAAGAGAAACGAGGCGGTATGCTAAACGGCAGCTGACGTGGTTCTTGAGGGATAAGGAGATACGCTGGTTCAATACGGACGAATACGGCAGCTTTAGCGAAATAGAGGACGAAGCCGAAGAGTGCCTGCGCAGTCATATTCGGCTATGAGCTGGCGGGAATGAATGCGGCAGTATACAGAGCCGATAGTTTTTACTATTTATATAAACTAAGCACCGGGCTTATGCTACAAAGCCGGAATGGGAGCGGTCGGATCAGGAACTGCCGACAACATAACTTGCAGCATACGGAGGACGTCTATGGACGAGGAATACAATACGCATAAGACAGACGAGCATGACGCAGATATTATCAGACAGCGCCACGAGCGCAGGCGTGCAAAGCGCAGAAAGATCCGCAGAAGGCGAAAGCTGATAACACGAATATTTGCAGGGGTGTTTGCGCTTTTTTTTCTGACATATTTTTCGATGCTGCTGTATACGTCTAATTTTAATGTTATGGAAACCGAGCAAGCCGATTTTTACGAATACAGCGATGGGCTTGACGTTGAGGCGGTCGCACTTCGCAGCGAAGAGTATATCACGAATTCCAAAAAGGGGATAATCTCATATACCGCAGGCGACGGTGAAAAGATCAATGCAGGCGGGACTGTGGCGAAGCTTTTTGCGTCTGAGGGGGAGGTCGAGAATTGGCAGCGCTATAACGACATCAACAGCGAGCTTACTCTTCTTCGCGGCATGACAGGCTCCAACGACAGCTTGTTTGTTGATCTTGATACGGTTGACGCGCAGATCAGCAAAAAGATCACCGACTTCAAAAACGAAACCGCACAGAATAAGCTGACGGGAGCAGACAAATATAAGCTCAATCTGCTTCGGCTGTTTAACGAGCGCACGGTTGTGACCGGCGGGTCGTCAAACTTTGACGGAAGGATAAGCGAGCTTCAGGCGCAGCTTGACGAGATCAAGATCTCAGAGGGGCTTGGCAGCGTGAAGAGCAAGCGCTCCGGCTTTTTTTCTTCGCGGCTCGACGGCTGGGAAAATTCGCTGGATTATTCAAAAGCGGAGCAGCTGACTGCGGACACAGTAAACGCGGCGGTTCGGAAGGATCCTCCCTCCGATGCAGTCGGACGCGTTATTACAACGATCAACTGGTATCTGCTGTGTCCCGTAACGGGCGAACAGGCGCTGACGGTATCTTCGGGAGACAGCGTGGTATCTGTGTCGATCCCGAGAGTGATGTCGGGCAGTATTCCGGCAACGGTCATCGGAGTGAATCAAAGCTCTGCCGTTTCTGACGGGCTGCTCGTTCTGAAAAGCGACTACATGGACGGTACGCTTGCGGACATTCGCCGCGAAAACATTTCGATCAAAACATATACCTACAGTGGGCTGAGGATCAGCCGAAGCGCTATTCACGACGACTTTATCAAGGTTCAGGATTATAACGACGAGGGGGAGCCGATCGGAGAGCCTCATGAGGAAAAGGTGCAGGGGGTCTACGTTTTGTATGGAAAGCGGCTCGAGTTCGTGCAGGTGAAGATCATATATTCGGACAATGATTTTGTGATATGCAGCGAGGATACGACCGACCCCGAGCTTCTGAACGGAAAAACCGTCAAGCTTCATGATACGGTCGTGGTCAGGGGAAAGGAGCTTTACGATGGAAAGATTGTCAGATGAGCAGCTTGGGCTGAAGCTCAGGCAGGTCGAAGAGAACTACAAATATATTGAAGAAAGCATTTCTCAGGCGGCGTTTAAAAGCGGCAGACAGCGTGAGGACATAACGTTTTTGGCGGCGACAAAAACAGTAGAGCCGAGCGTCATCGATCATGCGATCGGGCTTGGGCTCAAATATATCGGCGAAAACAGGGTACAGGAGCTTCTTTCAAAATACAGCGAATACGATCTGAATAATGCTCAGCTTCAGTTTATAGGCAGACTTCAATCGAACAAGGTGCGTCAGGTTATCGACAAGGTGTCGCTGATACAGTCGGTAGACAGCGCAAAGCTTGCTCTTGAGATATCACGCAGAGCGAAGGAACATGGGCTGACGATGGACGTGCTGGTCGAGGTAAACATTGGCGATGAGGAAAATAAGTCGGGCGTTCGTTACGAGATGCTTGACGATCTGATAGGTGAGATAGCCGAGATGGAGTGTATTTCGGTAAAAGGACTAATGGCGATACCTCCGATTTGTGAAACTTCACGGGAGGTCTGCAAATATTTTGAGAAAATGCACAAAATTTTTATTGACATTTCAACAAAAAAGACAGATAATGTATCTATGGATATACTGTCGATGGGTATGAGCGACGACTACAGCGAAGCTATAATGTGCGGCGCAAACATGGTCAGAGTCGGATCGGCGCTGTTCGGCAGAAGGAATTATGCGGTTTGAGAGCCACTATCCACAGACTAGGCATAATTAAAGGCTTCCAAAGCCTTTGTAAAGAGGGGGATCTTTGAAGAAAATCCCCGATTTACGGTTTGCTGTACCTGTTATCGCCGTTTCAAAATGAAATAAGCGATATACGGCAGCGTATGGCTTGTACACATTAAAAGGAGGATAAACAAATGAGCGACATATTGAAGAAGATTAAAAATATGTGGAATACTCCCGATGATGAATATGATTACGATGATGAATTTGAGGACGAAGAGCCTGTAGAAAAGGGCAGGAGCAGTTCGCAGGACTACTACAGCGACCCGCAGCCCGACCCCGACCCGATCGCTGATGATTCGGTCAGCTATGCGTCTGCTCCGATCTATACTCCCGAGCCAAGCTACACGCCCGAACCGAGTTATACGCCTGCGCCGAGCTACTCTTCGTCATCGAGCCTCAATAATAATATTATGAATATAGATGCCACAACAAAGCTTCAGGTTGTGGTATTCCGTCCCGACAGGTTCAGCGATGAAACCAGAAATATCGCCGACGAGCTGATGAAGCAGCATACCGTTGTTCTGAGTCTTGAAAACGCCAATAAAGACAACTCGCGCAGGATAATCGATTTCATGAGCGGAGCGGCCTATGCGAGCGGCGGCAAGATCAAGCGTGTTGCTACGAGCACATTTTTGGTGATCCCGAGTACGGTACATATGACCGGAGAGGATCTTGTGGAGCAGCTCAGACAGAACGGCTTCGATATCTGATATGACCGATGAACAGAAAAACGCCGATGTATTGGTCAGAGAGCTTATCAGGCTTCAGGAAAAGCGGTATAACGTGTGTGTATCGGATTTTCTGAATGAGGGGCAGCAGGCTTATGCCGCAAAGGAGCTTGAGCAGCAGGGGTGCCGCTGCCACATGTTTTTTGGCGGCTTTGAGAATGCCGAGCGCAGAGTGCTCGCTGTGTATCCGGAATATATTATTCCGCAGAACGATGATTTCGGGATAACAGAGCTTCACATCAGATACCGCAAAAATGCCGAAATATCTCACCGCGATATATTGGGAGCGCTGATGGGGCTGGGTATCAGGCGTGAGAAGATAGGAGATATCGTTGTCCAGAGCGGCAGGGCGACGTTTTTCATAAAAACGGAGCTTGCGCAGTATGTTTCTTCTCAGCTTGAGAAGGTCGGCAGAGAGGGCGTTGAGTTTTCGGAGATAGGCGCTGACCTTACGGCCGCTGCGCCAAAGCTTTTGACGAGGGGAGTCACGGCTTCATCGCTTAGACTCGATGTTTTGGTCGGCGAATGCGCAAATCTCAGCCGCAGCAAGGCTCAGGCAGCCGTGCGCGGCGGGCTTGTGTATGTAAATTCGCTTCCTGTCGATAAATGCGACGTAAAGCTTTCGAGCGGAGATAAAATATCGGTTCGGGGCAGCGGAAAATTCATTGTGGAATTTGACGGGGAGCTGAGTAAAAAAGGAAAATACAAGATCACCATATCAAAATATTTGTAAAGGATAGAGGGGATATATATGCTTACATTGGACGAGATACAGAATATCAAGTTTAAAAAAGCAAGTATCGGCGGGTACCGTGTCGATGAGGTGGACAGCTTTATCGATGATGTTGAGAAGCTTGCGGAGCAGCTTGAGGATCTGCCGAGGCTTCGCAAGGAGAACGCCGATTATGAAGACAGATGCCAGCGGCTGATGAAGATGCTCGAAGAGAAGCGTTCGGAGGAGAGCGCAGTTTCGGCTGTTTTGGTCAAGGCTCAGAAGGACGCCGACAAGATCAGAGCGGAGGCGCAGGCCGAGGCCAAGGAGATAATCGAGAAGGCTCACAAGGAAGCTGACAAGGCAGTGGCTGATACTAACAACCGTATCAAGGCTCAAAAGCAGCAGGCTGTCAGAATAACCGAGGAAGCCGAGATCATCAGAAAAAAGCTGATCGAGAATTTTGAAAAACAGATCGAGTCGCTGAAGCTTCTGCCCGAGGACGGCGAGAGCGCAAAGCTGAAGGAGAAGCTTGACGAGGAATACCCCACAAAGACGTTTGCGGATGAGGACAAGACGAAATCAAAGCCGAAGCCGAAGGCAGACAAAGCGGAAGAAGAAGGTTTCCAAACGATCGAGGAAGCCGTTGAGGACGCTACAGCTGCGACCGAAGACTCCGCAAACGCAGAAGCCGCAGCCGCTCCTGTCGGCGAGAGTGAGAAGGACGACAAGGAAGACAGCGCAAAGGACGGCAAAATTCAAATCGATAAATCAAAGTTTGAGTCACGCTTCGGCAAGCTGAAGTTCGGCGAGGACTATGATGTAAAAAAGGCTGATTAACGTAATGGCTTTTCTAAAGGCTAAAAATGGCACAGCACATAGTTTTTGCCCCGCTTTTTTCAAAAGGTGACCAAAGGAAATCCCTTCAGGGACGGGCAGGTTGCAAGGGCAGCGCCCTTGCCCGCCGGAGGCATGCTTCATGTCTCGCCTGCCGGCTCGGTCGGCGCTTCTGCTTCGCAGAGGTCTCCCCTGGAGACCCGCGCCCCTTTTAGGGGTGAAGTTCGAAAACAGTCCAGCGGACTGTTTTCGAAAGAGGTGCATTTTGCATGACCATGCCCCTTGCTAATGGCTTGCATTAAAGTGCCCTCGCCGCACCAAGGCGACGCATAAACTTGTGGTTATGAAGCCATGTTTTAGAATTGCCCATATTTAATAAGCCGCCAATTTACGTGACTGTGTGAATCAGCACGAAAGGAGAAATTACCAATGGCACAGGATTTTAAGAACACGATGAATCTTCCGGCAACCAAGTTCCCGATGAGGGCAGGTCTGCCGAAGAGCGAACCCGAAACTCTCAAAACGTGGGAGAACGATAAGATCTATGAGAATCTTATGAAGAAAAACGAGGGCAAGCCGCTTTTCGTTCTTCATGACGGCCCTCCGTATGCAAACGGCGATATCCATTTGGGTACTGCTCTCAATAAGATACTTAAAGATTTTATTATCAGATATAAGAATATGGCGGGGTTCAAAGCGCCGTATGTTCCCGGTTGGGATACCCACGGTCTGCCCACGGAGCTTAAAGCAAGAGCTAAGGCCGGTATCACGAATTCTACGTCTATTTCCGATACCGAGCTTCGCAAGATCTGCCGCGATTTCGTTGACCAATACCTCAACGATCAACGCAATTCGTTTAAGCGTCTTGGCGCGATCGGCGATTGGGAGAATCCGTATATTACTCTTCAGCATGAGTTCGAGGCTCGTCAGATCGAGGTCTTTTCCGATATGGCGTGCAAGGGTTACATTTACAAGGGTCTGAAGCCTGTGTACTGGTGCCCCGACTGTAAGACCGCTCTTGCGGAGGCCGAGATCGAGTATGCAGAGGATCCGTGTCATTCTATCTATGTCAAGTTCAAAGTTACCGACGATAAGGGTCTGCTTACCGAAAAAGGTATTCCCGCAGACAAGACCTCCTTCGTTATCTGGACTACGACTACATGGACGCTCCCCGCAAACGTTGCTATCTGCGTCGGCCCGACATTCGACTATAATGTTATCAAGTGCGGCGATGAGTATTTCATCATGGCGGACGCTCTTTATGCCGAGGCTATGGAGGCTGCCGGCAAGACAGATTATGAAGTCGTTGCAGCGTTTAAGGGCAGCGAGTTTGAGTTTATGAAGGTTCAGCACCCGTTCCTCGATCGCGAATCCGTACTTATTGTCGGCGATCACGTAACTCTCGACAGCGGTACAGGCTGCGTTCACACCGCGCCCGGTCACGGCATCGAGGACTATGACGTGTGCAGAAATTATCCCGATATCCCGATCGTTGTTCCGGTTGACGCCGACGGCGTTTTGACGGAGGAAGCAGGTCGTTTTGCAGGTCTTTCGACCGAAGACGCAAACAAGCCGATCGCTCTTTATCTTGAGGAAACAGGTTCGCTGTTCGCACTCAAGAAGATCATTCACCAGTATCCGCACTGCTGGAGATGCAAGAAGCCGGTTCTTTTCAGAGCTACTGATCAGTGGTTCTGCTCGGTTGAGGACTTCAAGGAGAAAACTCTCGAAGCCATCAAGGGCGTTGAGTGGATTCCCGGCTGGGGCGAGGTTCGTATCTCGAACATGGTTAGAGAGCGCAAGGACTGGTGTATTTCCCGTCAGAGAAAATGGGGCGTTCCGATTCCGATCTTCTTCTGCAAAAACTGCGGCGAGCCGCACATCGACAAGGACGCTATGCAGGCTGTAGCCGATCTGTTCAGAGCCGAGGGTTCGGACGCATGGTTCGAAAAGAGTGCTGCCGACATTCTCCCCGAGGGCACGAAGTGCAAAAAGTGCGGCGGCGTAGATTTTGATAAAGAGAAGGATATCATGGACGTTTGGTTCGATTCCGGCTCGACTCATGCAGCGGTTCTCAGAGAGCGCAAGGATCTTAGATTCCCCGCCGATCTCTATCTTGAGGGCGCGGATCAGTACAGAGGCTGGTTCCAGTCTTCACTTTTGACGAGCGTTGCAACAACGGGCGAGTCGCCGTACAAGGCAGTTTTGACTCACGGCTGGGTCGTTGACGGTCAGGGCAGAAAAATGAGTAAGTCGCTTGGAAACGGAATTCTCCCAAGCGAGGTCGTTGAGCAGTACGGCGCTGATATTCTCCGTTTGTGGGTGGCTTCAAGTGATTATCATGCGGATATTCGTATCTCGAAGGATATTCTCAAGCAGCTTTCCGAATCTTACCGCAAGATCAGAAACACCGCGCGTTACATTCTCTCGAACCTCTACGACTTCGACCCCAATACGGATATGGTTTCGCTCGACGAGCTTCTCCCGATCGACAAATGGGCTGTATACAAGCTCAAGGAGCTTGACAAGAAGGTTCGTGCAGGCTATGACGCTTACGAGTTCCACAATGTTTATCATGCGATCCACAATTTCTGCGTAATCGATATGTCGAATTTCTACCTCGACGTTTTGAAGGACAGACTCTACACCGAGGCTGCCGACTGCAAGGAGCGCAGAGCGGCTCAGACGGCTATCTACATCATTCTTGACGCAATGACAAGAATGATCACACCTATCCTTGCGTACACTTCCGATGAGATCTGGAAGTTTATGCCTCATGCAGACAATGTGAACAAGGAACACGCTGTTTACAACGAGATGCCCGTTATCCCCGAGATCGGTGCGGACGAAGAGTTTATCGCGCGTTGGGACAAGATTCACGAGCTGCGCGATATAGTGAAGAAGTCCATTGAAGAAGCCGTATCGAAGAAAATCGTTAAGTCGTCGCTTGAGTGCAGCATTACTCTTGCGTGCACAGGCGATGAGTTTGAATTCATCAAGTCGGTTGAGGACGAGCTGAAGACGGCGTTCATCGTTTCGGGCGTGAAGCTTGTTAATGATGAGAGCGCAAAGGAACTTGCCGTTACTGTTGAGAAGGCAGAGGGCGAAAAGTGCGAACGCTGCTGGGCATACTCAACAACTGTCGGCAAAGACGCAGATTATCCCTGCGTTTGCGCAAGATGCGCCGGCGTACTGAAATCACGTTCGTGATCTGATAGTTTCGATAGAGCACAGCACGAAGTTTTTACCCCGCTTTTTTCAAAAAGGTGACCGAGGGAAATCCCTTTAGGGACGGGCAGGTTGCAAGGGCGCGAGTCTCGCCTGCCGGCTCGGTCGGTGCTTTTGCTTCGCAGAGGTCTCCCCCGGAGACCCGCACCCCTTGCCCGCCGGAGGCATGATTCAGCCCTTTGCAAGGGTGAATTCAAAAACAATCCGGGGGATTGTTTTTGAAGAGGGACGCTTTGGCAGAAAGCGTCCCTTAGTTCCGGTTTGCACCAAAGCCCCCTCGCCGCTCCAAGGCGACACATTAATTTTTTATGAAAATAAAAAATTGCTCATTTTTAGTTTAGAAAGGATCTTTCGATGACAGTAATTGCAATAATAATGATAATCCTGCTGGTCGCCGTCGATCAGTTGTCAAAACTTTATGCGCTCAACGTCGTCAAGCCTGCCGGGCTTATCACCGTGATCGATAATTTCTATTACTTCGTTTATGTGGAGAATCGCGGCGCGGCATTCGGAATCATGCAGAATAAACAGTGGTTCTTTATAATTGTAACGCTGATAATATTTGGCGGTATGGGCTATCTTTTCTATAATTATAAAATAGAAGGCAAGTTGTTTTTTGCGGCAATTGTATTGATTATAGGCGGCGGTGTCGGAAATCTGATCGACAGGATATTTCGCGGTTATGTCGTAGATTTCCTGCAATTTTCGTTTTTTGCACCCGTGTGCAACCTTGCGGATTACTTCATCACGGTCGGCGCAGTGCTGCTGATAATATCGGTTATCTTTTGCAAAAAGAACATCGCTCCAAAAATTCGCGTCGAGAAAAATGAGGATCGATAATGGATTACAGATTGATAGTTACGGCGGAAAACGAGGGCGTGCGTATTGATAAGCTTGTGTGCGACTGCATAGAAACGCTTTCTCGAAGCGCAGTATCTCAGCTTGCAGATGAAGGCAGGATAACCGTCAACGGCGCGGCGGTGAATAAAAAGTTCAAGCCGAAAGCGGGCGATTTGATCGAACTTGATGTGCCGGAGCCGAAGAAGCTTGAAGCGGAAGCGGAAGATATCCCGCTCGACATCGTGTATGAGGACGACGATCTGCTTGTTGTGAACAAGTGCAAGGGCATGGTTGTTCACCCCGCGCCGGGAAACTACAGCGGTACGCTCGTCAATGCGCTTTTGTACCACTGCAAGGACAGTTTGTCCGGTATCAACGGTGTTTTGCGTCCGGGAATCGTTCACCGTATCGACAAAGATACAAGCGGGCTTTTGATCGTGGCGAAAAATGACAGGGCGCATATCAGGCTTGCCGAGCAGATCAAGGTGCATTCGTTTTCGCGGGAATACGAAGCGGTGGTGTACGGCAGACTCAAAAACGACAGCGGTACGATCGACGCGCCTATCGGCAGGAGCAAGATCGACCGCAAGAAAATGTGCGTTACCGACAGCAATTCGAAACCTGCTGTTACTCATTACAAAGTCATAGACAACGGCGGCGGATTTTCGCATGTTGCGCTGAAATTGGAAACGGGGCGCACGCATCAGATACGTGTTCACATGGCATATATTGGTCATGCGGTGGCGGGTGACCCGGTGTATGGTCCGCAAAAAGTTATAACCGAGCTGCGCGGGCAATGTCTGCATGCAAAAAAGATCGGCTTCGTTCACCCGATTACGGGGGAGTATTTGTCGTTTGATTCCGAATTGCCCGATTATTTTAAGCGATTTTTGAGCAAAAACGAGATTTTGTAAAATTTCAATTAATATATTGCAATAGTCAACAATTTGTGATATAATATTATACGCATTTGAACCGTTGGTTTTTTGCCAATGCGATTCACTGCCCGGTCGGAAATTTGACCGAACAATGAAGCGGACAGTCCTCTGGCTAAAGCAGCAGCTTCATGCTTTACGTTAAGAATGTCTGTAAACTTAGGAGGAAAATAAAATGGATGCATTGAAGTTGATCGCAGCCGATTCCGTTAAGAAGGAAGTTCCTTCGTTTGAGGTCGGCGACACAGTAAGAGTTAGCGTAAACATTCGCGAGGGTGACAGAGAGAGAATTCAGATGTTCGAGGGCACCGTTATTGCGAAGAAGTCGAGCGGCGTTGCCGAAACATTCACGGTTAGACGTGTTGCTTACGGCGTTGGCGTTGAGAGAGTTTTCCCGCTCCACTGCCCGAACGTTAAGGACGTTAAGGTCATCAGACGAGGCAAGGTTAGACGTGCTAAGCTGTATTATCTCCGTGACAGAGTTGGTAAGGCTGCCAAGGTTAAGGAGAAAATCGTTAAGGCATAATTTATTATGCCATCAAAAGAGAGGTCTGTTGATCTCTCTTTTTTTACTCATTAAAAAAACTGTTGTCCTCAAAGTGAAATATTGACATCACTGCGTTTTTCGGGTATAATAACTATAGTAAAAATAATAACCCAAGTTTATGCGGAGCTGAGATAAATGGATACTCAAATTTTTGATAAGGTAGAAGTACCTAAGAACAGTGAAAGCGAACCGGTCGTTCATGACAGTCGAAACGCTGTTGTACAGCATGATATTCCCGATCTTGCAAGTGTTAATAAAAACGATGAGCCGGTGGATATGGAGCTTTCTGAGGACGAGGACGAAACTCCCCGCCGTAAGAAAAAACGCAAAAAAGCGCCTAAAAAGGACGGCGCGTCTGCTTTTGTTACGAACCTTTTCGACTGGGCCTCTGCGTTTTTGTTCGCCCTTGTGTTTGTTGTTATAATAATGACGTTCTGCTTCCGTTTGGTCGATGTTGACGGCGATTCGATGCTTCAGACGCTCCAGAATGAAAATAAAATAATCGTAACAGGTCTGAATTATGATCCCGAGGTCGGCGATATTGTTGTTATCAGTCATGGTGTAGAGCTTGACAAGGCTCTCGTTAAGCGTGTTATTGCCGTGGGCGGTCAGACTGTGGATATCAATTCCGACACGGGCGAGGTCATAGTAGACGGAATCGTTATCGATGAGCCGTATATCAACGGCAAAACAACTGCGATCGGCGATGTGAAGTTCCCTGTGGAGGTCGATGAGGGAACGGTATTTGTGCTCGGCGACAACAGACCTATCTCGAAGGACAGCCGTTTCAGCGATGTAGGAATGATCCCGACTGACGCCATCATCGGTAAGGTGCGTTTTCGTGTGCTGCCGGTAGATGAGTTCGGTAAAGTGGAATAATTAATGGGCGCTTTGATTTGCTATGGGATTTTTTCCTGTGGTATGAGTGCTTATGTGTACGCCTAAGCGTAGTTGGCTTAGGCGTATATTTATATTTGAATATATTATGGTGAATAAATATGAAAAACAGTAAATTAGGCAATAAAAAGGTCATCAAAGGCAAGCGTGAACGCTACAAGAAGGATGCTGAGCGCAGATACGGCGCAAAAACGAAGCCGGGCACGCCGAAAGCGCCCTCTCAGGCAAAAATTCAGCACAAAGAGGCGCGCCGAAGACGGCGGGAGAGTGCTCCTGTCACCAATGCTGCTCGCAGCGAGAATTCGCAGTATATCCAGTGGTTTCCCGGTCACATGACGAGAACTAAGAGAAAGATCCAGGCCGATCTGAAACTCGTGGACGCAGTAGCTGAGATCATTGACGCCAGAGTGCCCCTCTCCAGCAGAAATCCCGATTTGCCGTCGATGGTGGGCAATAAGCCGAGAGTTATTCTCATGAATAAATGCGACCTTGCAGACCCTATAATCACTCGCCGCTGGGCGCAGTATTTTAAGGAACAAGGTATTAAGGCGATCGAACTAAACTGCAAGACGGGCAGCGGTATCAATAATTTTACAGCGGCGGTGCGTGAGGTGCTTGCCGATAAAATCGAAGCGTGGGCGGCAAAGGGCATGGTGAATCGTCCGCTGAGGGTGATGGTGGTGGGTATACCGAATGTTGGAAAATCCACTTTCATCAACAGGATCTCGAAGACTTCAAAGGCAAAAACCGAGGACCGTCCCGGCGTAACGAGAGGCAACCAGTGGTTCACATTAAGCTATGGCGGCGTTAATATTGATCTGCTTGATACGCCGGGTGTGTTGTGGCCGAGGTTTGACGATCAGCAGGTGGGCGAGCGGCTGGCGTTTACGGGCGCAGTGAAAGACGATGTTACCGATTCGCAGCAGTTGGCTCTGCGCCTTCTGGAATTTTTTAAGACATCGCCAACACAGGTCTTCTGCGAAAGATTTGGCCTTACATTTGAGGATATATCCGATAAAACATCATTTGAGCTGCTGGACATGATCGCAAAGAAACGTGGAATGCTGATCTCGGGCGGCGAAGCGGATACGGAGCGTGCGGCGATAATGCTGCTTGACGAATTCCGTGAAGCAAAGCTTGGGCGTATCACACTTGACGAACTGCCCGAACAGCGATAGTTGATACTATAATAACAAGGAGAATTGATTTGAACTGGCTTGAATTTGAGAATAAAGCGTATTCCGAGGGAAGACTTGCGGTGTGTGGGATCGATGAAGCCGGACGAGGACCGCTGGCGGGTCCTGTGTGCGCCGCTGCCGTTGTGCTGCCGAGAGGTCTTGTGATCGAGGGTGTAAACGATTCGAAGAGGCTTAGCGAGAAGAAGCGTGAAAAGCTTTTTGACATTATAATCGAAAAAAGTACTGCGCATTGCATAGCATGGGCGAGCGTTGAGGAGATCGAAGCGATGAACATTCTGAATGCTGCTATGCTTGCGATGAAGCGAGCTTGCGAGGGGCTTGATCCGGCTGCGGATTATGCGATAATTGACGGCAACAAAACGCCTGATCTGTCCATTGAGTGTGAAGCGGTTGTGAAGGGCGACGCGAGGAGTATGTCGGTTGCTGCGGCGTCCATACTGGCGAAGGTTAGCCGTGACAGACTTATGCTCGAATACGCAGAAAAATACCCGCAGTACGGATTCGAGAAGCACAAGGGCTACGGCACGAAGGCGCACTGCGAGGCGATACTGAAATATGGCGAAACACCGATACACCGCCCGTCGTTTTTGAGGAAACTGTATGACAAAGCCGGCAAGTGATAGAGAATTTCGCATCGGCAGCCGAGGAAAGGCGGGGGAGAGGTATGTTTGCGAATACCTTGAAAAACGAGGCTGTGTTATATGCGAATCGAATTACAGAAAACGTTACGGAGAGATAGATATAATTGCCGAGAACGAGGCGCGGCTTATATTTGTTGAGGTGAAGACGAGAACGAAACACTCGATGGTGAGCGGTTTTGAGAGCATCACTCCCTCGAAGGTGAAGAAAATAGTGAAGACCGCGGCGGCGTATCTGGCAGAACGTCCTACGAAAAAGCAGATACGTTTTGACTGCGCGCAGGTGATCGTTGAAGAGAAAACGAACGCTTTGATACGTATTGATTACATAAAAAATGCCGTAGAAGAAGCGATGTATTGTTTGTAAAGGAGTGTGAGTCAATATGGACAGAGAGACGAAAGATAATGGCGAGAAAAAGAAAACATTTTTCGCAGCACCCATTTTTATTGTCGTTTGTATTATTATCGGTTTTTTCGGAGGCACGTTATTTGGAAAGCTGACAGAAGGCAGCAATTTTGAAGCTGTAGATATAGTAGTTTTGCTCATAATTGCGTTGGTATCGTTTTATGCAACAATAATTATTCATGAATGCGGACATCTTGTTATGGGAATGTGTACGGGGTACAAGTTTGTGTCGTTCAGAGTAGGCTCTCTGATGATAGCGGATGAAAACGGCAGGCTTGTAAGAAAAAAGTTTTCGATCCCCGGAACTGCCGGGCAGTGCATTATGACGCATGATCTTGTAAGAGATCCGAGTGAGATAAAGTTTTTTTGGTACCATTTTGGCGGTGTATTCTTTAATATAATAACAGCGCTGTTGTTCGGCAGCGCTGCAGCATTTATGGGCGAAGGCCTGCTTCGTATGATTTTCATTGTATTTGCGTCAATATCGCTGATACAGGGAATACTGAATATTATCCCTATGAACGCAAGCGTGCCGAATGATGGCATGAATATTTTGGTGCAGTATAAATCACCCGAAAAACGTGTCGTTATGGCAAATATTTTAGCAGCTAACGGACTTATGCACAAGGGCATTAGTCCAGCCGATCTGCCCGATGAATACCTGATAACGGCAGATGAGAACGGAGATTCGCCGTTCTGCGATTTGTGTATTCTGAAGGCGATGAATCTAATGTACAAGCACGATCATGAGGCGGCGGAGCGTATGTTCACATCGCTGTCGGAGAACAGCAAGATGGCGGAGATCCAGCGAAACGAATGCAGATGCGATCTGCTTTACTGTATGATAATGCTTCAGCGTGACAAGGCGGAGATCGAAAAGCTTTACTCCGAAATGAAGAATTACATAAAACAAATGGAGAAGTATGCTGTCGGGCGGCATAGGCTGATGTATGCGTATTACAAGCTTGTTCAAAATGACGATCAAAAGGCACAGGCGGAGCTTGCAGCTGCCGAGAAAATGGCGGATACCTACCCGCTCCGAAGTGAGTTTGAGGAGGAAATGAAGCTTATTAAGTACATAGATGCTGTAAGTAAACATGGGGTCACTGAATAGATCACGATCCGTGAATCATGCAGCTAAAGGAAGTGCCTCTGTCCCGCAAAGGCGACGTAAGTACTTTACTGTATAACAATTCTATAGTAAATAATCAAATATTATTATACAAACAAAAACAGACCGCCGAGGCGGTCCGTTTTTGGGTCTAACATCTAACATCAAAATTACAAGGAAACAGCTAAATAATTATTCAACAACTGCGTCGCCTGTATCGCCGAGCAGGTTGAATCTGAACAGCTTACGCTCATCTTCCGGATTCTCCGCAATGATGTAAGCCTCTGCGATCTTACCGCCTTCAATAAGCTGTGTCAAGCCAACCAGCTGGCAAAGCTTACTTCTGAGGTTGAGGTGATCGCCCTCCTTTGTTACCAAGAATACGTTACCTTCGCAAGTGTCAAGCACGGCAAGGAACTTAGTAACGTCAACGTCATGTAATTCAAGAATAGGTGACATATTTATTCCTCCTTTAAAACTTTCGTGCCTACTTTGATTTTCTTCTCATTTCGGAAATACTGCAGGTTGTTTGGTTTTTTCTTGTTCCCTCAACCTGTGATTTTATTATATCACAAATTTTGTAAATGTCAACAAAAACTTGAAAAATAATTTGTGCAAGTGCAATATTCGCTTGTTAAATATCGATAAATTAAAGGTGTAAAAATTGTGCAACACTGACAAAGATAATTCGAATTTAGAAAATAAGGTTACAAACAAAATCGATGGTTTTATGAATAAACTAAAAAATAAAATTTAAGAAAATGACAGTTTTGTTGCTTTTGCCGTTTTTTAAAAAAAGCCTTTAAAACAATTTTTTTGAATAAATACAGCGTCTGGGGACTTGCTATCGAAAAAATAACCGAAATGAGCCATTGGGCTGCGTATTCTGTTTTCATTATAAGTGATAAACCCAGAGGAGCTGTCATTCGTTTCTATTGGGGGCAGGTTCCATCTCACGTTCGGCAGGGGTATAAACAAAATGCCGTTAACTTAAGTATCGATAGAGAACAGCACAAATTCTTTTCCAAGCTTTTTTCAACGGGATCTAAAGGTGATGGGATGGAGTAACGCTCGCCGGAGAAATGCATCTGCCCCTAGGCTGCGGCTGGCACCAAGCCGATATCGCCTCCCAAGGCGACGATAAAGTATTAAGATATGGATCCGCTGCTGAACGTACAAGCCTAAGGAACGTTCTATGCTCGTTGAAAGCATAGGTTTTAATACAGTGCTTACAGCACATATACAGTATATCAAAAAAGCCCGAAAGAACAACATAGTTTTCGGGCTTGTATGCTATATTGCAGCATTTTGAAGAATCATAATTGGGAGATCATTCTTCGTCAATAACATATGAAGATGAAGCGGGCAGACCCAGCTGCTCCATAACAAGCTCTTCTTTTTCACGCATATGGACTTTTTCGAGCCCTGTTTCGTGGTCATAACCCAGAAGATGCAGAACAGAGTGCGCTGTCAGATATGCCACCTCACGCTGGATAGAGTGGCCGTAAAGCGCAGCCTGGTCTTTGGCTTTCTCCATAGATATCACAACGTCGCCCAGCATTTTTGCGCCTGTTTCGGGGTCAACGTCATATTCATTGTTTTCGCCAAGAGGAAACGAGAGCACATCCGTAGCCGAATCGATATTTCGGTACTGCTTGTTAAGCTTGTGGATCTCTTCGTTATCAACAAATGTAACGCTGACCTCTGCCGAGCCTTCAAACTTTTCAAGCTTGAGAACAGCATTGCAGCAGCGGCGGACAAGCATTCGCATGCCGGTGGGAATTTTGATCTTCTTCTGCTTATTGGTGATTACCACCCGGATTTTGTTAGTCATTTGTTCTTTCTTACCTCCTCTAGTTTTGCGTAGGCCTTAATTATGTCTTGTACAAGGCGATGTCTGACGACATCTTTTTCGTTAAAGGTGACCTGAGCGATATCGTTAATATTTTTCAGTACCTTCATACATTCCTTGAGGCCGCTGCGGCTGCCGCCGGGCAGATCGATTTGAGTGATATCTCCCGTGATGACCATTTTAGAATTGAATCCGAGTCTGGTCAGGAACATTTTCATCTGCTCGCCGGTAGTGTTTTGTGCTTCATCGAGAATTATGAAGCTGTCGTCAAGCGTTCTGCCTCTCATGTATGCAAGCGGCGCAACCTCGATGCTGCCCCGATCGACATAGCGCTGATAGGTTTCTGCGCCCAACATATCGAACAATGCGTCATACAACGGACGCAGATAAGGATCGACTTTGCTTTGAAGGTCGCCCGGCAGGAAGCCCAGCTTTTCTCCCGCTTCAACGGCGGGGCGGGTCAGAATTATGCGGTTTACCTCGTGAGCGCGAAAAGCCGTTACCGCAAGCGCCACGGCGAGGTAGGTTTTGCCTGTGCCTGCAGGGCCGACGCCGATCGTTATCGTGTTGTTTTTGATGGCGTCACAGTAACGCTTTTGGCCGATTGTTTTCGGCTTAACGGGCTTGCCCTTGGAGCTGACGCAGATGCAGTCACCCGATAAAGCCGCAAGCTTGCTTTCGCTGCCCTCGTTGACGAGCGAGATGCAGTAGCGCACGTTCTGCTCGTTCAGGGTTTCGCCTTTATTGATGAGCAAAAGCAGGCTTTCGATCACCTTTGATGCAAGCAAAACCGACTCAGGCTCTCCGCAGACCTTAAGCTGCGATCCTCTCATTACAACGTCAACGTCATAAGCTTTTTCGACGAGCTTTATGTTTTCATCGAAGCTGCCGAAAAGCATTACTGTTTGTTCAAGTCTTTCAATATTAATGATCTGTTCCGTATTACATCGTTCCCTTCACGATCTGAAATTTTGGCGGTGTACATCAAAAAAGGTACAACTGCCCATAATTTAAATCGTTTGAAATATATTATAACACATTATTTCCCGAATGTCACTAAAAAACAATAAATTTATTAAGAATTTTGAAATTTTATTAGAAATACACAAACGAATGTTGCAAAAAGAACAATAATTAACCGTTTTTAATGATAAAACGCCGAATTTTACGTCATTTTGCCGAGTATTGTCTGATCGTAAACGGTTTTGGCTGAATAAAAAAGGGAGTTTTTTAGGAAAATTTGTCGATGATCGATATTTAGAACGACCTGCTGTGATAAATGGAGTCATATTTGATATATTAAATTTTTAATCTTTTTGCCTAAAGCGGTTGACAAATGGTAAATAATGGTGTAAAATGTAGTTACAGTAAGTTTTGGGTTGTTTATGTTATAGTTGCCTGCTTTTATCATATCTGCTTGTGTTTACTATCCGCCCCTTGAACGGGTAAAACGGGACGATGGATATATTTAGGCAGCAGGTATGAAAGCAATAATAATGATGCCGTAAGAAGACCGGCGAAAATTTACTGACCTTATTATTAACTAATGCAATGAAACGGAGTGGTCAAAATGAAAAAAACAGGAGATCTTTGTAAGGTGGATTCATTGGGACGGATCGTTATCCCTGTTAAGCTTCGCAGGAGTCTTGGGCTTGAGGCGAACGTTCCGCTTGAGGTATTTTCAAACGATGACGAGATAATACTCAAGAGGTATATTCCCGTATGCATTTTCTGCAGCAGCGATGAGGAACTTGTGCCTTACAAATCAAAGTATATATGCAAAAAATGCGCAGACGAATTGAAAGGCGTATGATCTGACGAACATTATACCTGAGAAAACGGACAGCTGACCCGATACGGTTTCGGGCGCTGTCCGTTTTTTATTCGCGAAAAGGGGCTGCATATTAGCGTAAAACAGCATAATGTTCAAAAATACACATAAAATTTTGTGAATAATTATCATACAGTATTTTGTTTACACCGATTGAAAATCGATCGAAAAAATGATAAAATGATAATAGTGTATTGCGTGAATGAATGCGCTTTATTTGCTCTGCGCTTTTTCGTGCGTGAAGAGCGGATAAGCTATTGTCCGCTGTTCAGGCATGAAGATAAGTTTGCTTCATGCGTGATGGAGGAAATAAAGTGGATAAAGAAAAGATAAAGAAATGGATTTGCGGGTTCGCTGCGGCTGCTGTGATCGCAGCTCCGACTTTGGACGTTTTCGCCGACAGCGATAACGACAGCGTGCCTGTCGAAGAAAATGATAATATTCAAACTCAGGCGGAGGAGAATTTTGTGACAGAACTTGACAAACTGGCGTACAGCGGCAGCGATTTGGGCGCTGTGTACACCAAAGACAGCACCACCTTCAAGGTGTGGTCGCCTACCGCAAAAAAGGTGCAACTGATGATCTATGCCGACGGCGACGCAGCTGCCGGCAGCGCATATGAATCGTGTATCGATATGGAGTATGACGAAAAGACGGGCGTCTGGGCGGCTGCCGTGAAGGGCGATCTTGCAAATAAGTACTACACATACTATATTTACAACGGCGTAAAGGGCAAGGAGGTCGTTGATATCTACGCAAAGGCGGCGGGCGTCAACGGCAACAGAGGAATGGTCGTTGATCTGGGCAGCACCGACCCCGAGGGTTGGGAGAGCGATACTCATGTAAGCGTTGACAAGCCGACCGAGGCGATCGTTTGGGAGGTAAACGTTAAGGACTTTTCCGGCGACCCGGCAAGCGGCGTCAGTGAAAAGAACCGAGGTAAATATCTTGCTTTCACTGAGAGCGATACGACTGTTGACGGAGCCGGTATGGGAACAACTGGGCTTGCCTACCTGAAGGATCTGGGCGTGAATTATGTTCAGCTGCTGCCGATATTTGATTTCGGCTCGGTAGACGAATCGTCAAAGGCGGATCAGTTCAACTGGGGCTACGACCCGAAGAACTATAACGTTCCGGAAGGCTCCTACTCAAGCGATCCGTACAACGGAAATGTCAGGATCACCGAGGCTAAGCAGATGATCAAGGCCATACATGACAATGGTATGGGCGTTATTATGGATGTTGTGTTTAATCACACATACGAGGGCGCAAAGTCGTGGTTCAATATGACGGTGCCCGATTATTACTACAGATTTACCGACAGCGGCTCATGGTCGAACGGCTCGGGCTGCGGCAACGACACCGCCAGCGAGCATCTGATGTTCAGGAAGTATATGGTCGATTCTGTGACATATTGGGCGAGCGAATACCATATTGACGGATTCAGATTCGATCTGATGGGACTTCATGACGTTGAAACGATGAAAGCGATCAGGGAAGCGCTCGACAAGCTGGACGGCGGCGAAAAGATAATCATGTACGGCGAGGGCTGGGACATGGCAACGAGTGCAGAGCCGGGAACGGTGATGGCGACTCAGAAAAACGTCAAGAAGCTGGGCGAGAGGATCGGCGCGTTTAACGACGGATTCCGCGACGGCGTGAAGGGCAGCAATTTCAATGCGTCCGAAGGAGCGTTTATTCAGGGCGGCAGCGGTCAGGCGGCGGTGAAGTCCGGAATAAAAGCCGAAATCGAAAACTGGGCGGCTGTTCCGTCACAAGTCGTGACTTATAATTCGTGCCACGACAACTACACATTGTGGGACAAACTCACTGCAACGAGCGGTTCGCCCGATGATTATGATTCGAGAAACGAGCAGCTTGTCGCTATGAATAAGCTTGCGGCGGCGATCTCGCTTACGTCGCAGGGCATAAACTTTTTCCAGGCCGGTGAGGAATTTGCGCGCACAAAGCACGGCGATGAGAATTCGTTCAGATCTTCTTCAAAGATCAATCGCCTAGACTGGAAGAGGAGAAACGAATACAACGATCTTGTTCAGTATTATGCAGGGCTGATCGAAATACGCAGAAATTTTGCGCCTTTTACCGACGCAACGGCAAAGTCTGCAAGTACCATCTCATTCCTCGATACAGACAAGGGCGTTATCGCATATACAATAGAAAACGTACTCACTCCCGATGATGAGTGGAAGCACGCTGCGCTGATCTTTAATTCCACTGGAGATGACAAGGAGATCGTTCTGAAGGGAGATAAGCTGCCTGCGGAGTGGGTGACTGTTGTAAACGGAAGCAGCGCGGGACTTCAGGAGCTTGACATCATAAACGAGAATAAAGTTACCGTGCCTGCGGGGACGGCTATGATGCTGGTCGACAAAGAAAGCTTTGACAGCTGTCGGCTAAAGTCCTCAAAGGGCAGGGTCTATGTAAAGCACATTAACGTTGAAGACGGAAGCCTGATAAAGACGCAGGTGTTTTCGGGTACTATCGGCACAAGGTACTTGATCGCGCCCGACTCTGCGCTTTCGCTCGATTATACTTATGTTAATACTCAGGGAAACACATCGGGAGTTTACTCCGAGGAGCGCAGCGAGATCACGTTCGGATACAATAAATACAACGGCACGTTCGGGACGGTTTCGATATCCTTCGTTGACGAGCAGAGCGGCGAGGAGCTGGCTGATACGATCGTAAAGAGAGGGAAGACCGGCGAGAGGTATTTTACAGCGGAGCTTCCTTCGATAAGCGGCTACGCGCTTGACCTGACAAAGCTGCCGAAAAACGGCGCAGGGAAATATACAGACGGCAATATCGATATCCAATACTTATATCAGCCAATTGAGAATAAGCCCGTTACGGTGCATTATTATAATGAAAACAACTGGAACAGCCTGACTCTGTACGCATACGGAAACGGCGTGCAGAACAGCGGCGAGATGAAGGAGCTTGCGGGCGAATGGCCGGGCATGGCGATGAACGATGACGGTGACGGCTGGTGGTCATGCACGATTCCCGCCGAGTCGCTTGTCGGCGTCAGCGGAGTAAGGTTGATCGCAGCCCACGGACACGCACAGGATCCCCTTGCAGGCAACGAAGGCTACATGGTTTCAGGCGAGGTCTGGATCAAGGACGGAAAGGTCACCGACAAACACGACCATGAGGTCTTTACAAGCGGCAGCGTCAATGTTATCTGCGTTGATTATTCCGGCGCGGTTATCGATACCGATGTTGTAACGGGAAGAGTGAATGACGAATACCGCATCGTTCCGAAGGATTTCTTCGGCTATGAGCTTGTTGATAAAGACAGCGAGTTTGTCGGCACGTATACCGGTGAGGAGATCAATCTGATATTCAACTATAAGCCGAACTACGGTACAAGCCTGCTGGTATGGCTAGCGGGAGGCGGAGTTGCCGTCCTGGCGGGAGGCGTCGCAGCGTTCATTCTTCGCAGGCGTGGTAATTCTGCCGTTCAAGGCGAAGCGCAGTCCAATGCATGATCTGCGTTAGGCTGACGATATGATATTCAAAGCTTTGCTTTTAACAAGCAGGTACAGGAAACATCAGATGCAGTTATCTGTCCGAGTGTTTTGAACCGATAAAAATCGTTCTTATCTCGGCGCATACAACAAACATGGCAATTACCCGCTGTATATCGGCGGGATAAGCAATTCACATCATAAATCAAAATATCAAGGAGGAAACAGTTATGGGATTCAAAAAAGCGTTTTCGGGTTTCATAGCGGCAGCGATGCTTTGTTCGTCTTTTGCTGTTGCAGGCAGCGTTACTGCAAGCGCAGCGGCTGCCAACGTTGACGCAATAGACCCGAGCGACTTCTCGAGCTACACCACCTACAGCGGCAATGATCTGGGTGCGGTGTATACTCCCGAGGCAACGACATTCAAGGTTTGGGCGCCGACATCTACCGATGTAAAGCTGAAGCTCTATAAGACGGGCAGCGACAGCGAAGAGGGCGCAGGTCTTATTTCCACAACACAGATGACGCTCGACAAATCAACGGGCGTTTGGAGCGTTAAGGTTGACGGCGACATCAAGAATACGTATTATACGTATGAGGTGAAGAACTCACTGAACCCTGACGGCATTGAGGTCGTTGATATTTATGCGAAGGCAGCAGGCGTTAACGGCAACAGAGGCATGGTTGTCGATCTTGATTCCACAGACCCCGCAGGCTGGGCAAGCGACACGCACAAGCTGGTTGAATCACCGACACAGGCAGAGGTTTGGGAGATCCATGTCAAGGACTTCTCCTACGATCCCGAATCGGGCGTAAGCGAGCAGTACAGAGGCAAGTACATGGCATTCACCGAGTTTGAAACAACTCTCAACAATGCAGGCGATGTTAAGACCTGTATGAATTATCTCAAGGATCTCGGCGTAAATTATGTACAGATCAACCCGATGTATGACTACGGTTCCGTCAACGAGGCGTCGGGCGACGATACTCAGTTCAACTGGGGCTACGATCCGAAGAACTACAACGTTCCCGAAGGCTCTTACTCGACAAATGCTTTTGACGGCAACGTTCGTATCAACGAAATGAAGACCATGATCAAGGCGCTGCACGACAACGGTATCGGCGTTATCATGGACGTGGTATACAATCATACCTACGCGTCACAGGATTCGTGGTTTAACCTTACGGTTCCGAATTATTACTACAGATTCCAGAGCAGCGGCGCATGGTCAAACGGTTCGGGCTGCGGCAATGATACGGCTTCCGAGCGTGAGATGTTCAAGAAGTTCATGGTGGATTCCGTATCGTACTGGGCAGACGAATATCACATCGACGGCTTCCGTTTTGACCTGATGGGTCTTCACGACAGCGACACGATGGACGCAGTTCGCGAGGAGCTCGACAAGATCGATAAAAGGATTATCATGTACGGCGAGGGCTGGACAATGGGCACTACCGCCGACAGAACAAACTGGAAGGGCAACAAGACATCACTTTGCATTCAGGCAAAGGCAAAGAGAATAAGCGACAGGATCGGCTTCTTTAATGACGACGTTCGCGACGCCATCAAGGGTAAAGCATTTGATGATCTTACAAGCCCCGGCTACGTTTCCGGCAACAACGGCGCAGCAGGCACCATCTACAGCAGTGTTATCGGTCACTACACGACATCTAACTGGAAGGTAGCAAGACCCGGACAGAATGTTGTATACTCATGCTGCCATGACAATCAGACTCTGTGGGACAGACTCGTTTGCTCCACATACGGTTCTGCGGCAGCTCCGGAGATCTTCGACAAGAGAAATGAGAGATTCGTTTCGGGCAACAAGCTTGCAGGTGCGATCACAATGACAGCACAGGGCATTCCGTTTATCCTTGCAGGTGAGGAATTCTCCAGAACTAAGTACGGCGATCACAACAGCTATCGTTCGTCCCCGAACATCAATATGCTCGACTGGTCGAGAGCGGCTGAATACTCCGATGTAGTATCGTACTACAAGGGTCTTATCGAGCTTAGAAACGCATTCCCCGGCTTTGCCGATGATACACTCGACACGGCTAAGGCTATTGAGCAGCTTGAAACTCCTACAAATGTAGTCGGATTCAAGGTTCCGAATCTCAAGGACACTTCCGGCAATACATGGTCAGAGATGTACGTTTATTACAACGGCAATCTTGAGAATTCTGCAGCGATCACACTACCCGCAGTAAGCGGCGAGGGCAGCAGCTTCAAGGGCGATGTTGACAATGACGGCACTATCACTTCCTCCGACGCACTCTCTATCCTTCGTGCAAGCGTTAATCTCGAAAAGTTCAACGCAGCCAAGAAGGCAACAGCAGATATTGACGGCGATGATATTATCACATCGTTTGATGCACTTATGGTTCTTCGTATGAGCATTGATCTTGAGGAGAAGATAGCAGTTGGCGGAGAGTACAGCGTTCTCGTTAACAAGCAGCTTGCAGGCGTTGAGGAGCTTGAAGTTGTATCGGGTACGATCTCCGTTGAGCCCAATTCTGCGCTTGTTCTCGTTAAGAAGAGCGACTACAATAAAGCCAATATCGGCAAGACAACAGACGAAAACACAGCTTACCTCGTTGTAAATCACATTAACAGCGCAACGAATAAGACTATTGCAACAACCACAACTAAGGGCACTGTAGGTCAGGGCTACTCGACTCAGCCGGACGATGAACTTGCTCTTAATTATGACTTCGACAAGATCGAAGGCGCAGCAAGCGGCACACTCAAGAAGGGTACAACAACAGTTAATTACTACTACAAGCCTTACACTGCAGGCGTTGGCACTGTAGTTATTAAGTATGTTGACGCAACAACAGGCAGAGCACTCGCAGAAACAGTTACAAAGAGCGCTCGTGTAGGACTTGACTACACATCTGACGTTCTTGGATTCCCGTGGTATAAGCTGAAGGCTGTTCCTGCAAATGCACAGGGCAAGTTTACGGCAGATCCTATCGAGGTAGTTTACGAATATGAACCTACGGAAGAGGTTGTAACATCTACGATCCACGTTAAGCTGGACGACGGCACAGCGTTTACTCCGTATCTCCACATTTGGAACTACTACTATGACGGCAACAAGACCCAGGGTACAGAATGGTCGGGCGTTGACCTTACAAAGGCTCAAGCTCAGAAAAAGGGCAGCGGAATCACGATAAATGCGGTTGACAGTGAGGGCTGGTATTCGGTAACATTCGAAAACGGCAACGGTTACAACTGGATCCTTAATGACAACGCCGGTTCGCAGACAGCTGATATGTCAAGCGGCGGTGACATCTGGGTAGTAGCTCACGGTTCGGCAGCTAATGTTACGGTTTACACAGAAAAGCCGTAAAAACGCAGAGGTCGCTGACCGAAGCCAATAACAGATAAACAAATGAAGCACAGCTTTTTTAGGCTGTGCTTCATTTTCATCAAATAATATCGGCGATCTCAAGAATAAGCTTCTCGGACTTTTCCCACCCAAGACAAGGGTCGGTGATCGATTTGCCGTAGATCATATCGTCGGCTTCGGTGATCTTTTGATTGCCGTCTTCGATGTAGCTTTCGATCATCAAACCTTTGACAAGGCGCTTGATATCGGCGTTCTGGTGGATCGAATGAATGACATCGTGGCTAATGCGGATCTGTTCCAAAAATTGCTTGCCTGAGTTTGAGTGGTTGGTGTCGATTATGACTGCGGGATTTTTGAGGTTTGTTTTAGCATACTCCTCGTTGAGCGCAACGAGATTTTCGTAATGGTAGTTTGAAACGCTGCCCATCGGACTTTGGTATCCTCGAAGGATCGCATGACAATAGGGGTTTCCGGTGCTCTCGACCTCCCAGCCTCGATAGATGAATGTTTGCTTGCTCTGCGCAGCGGTAATGGCGTTGAGCATAATGCTCATATCGCCGCCCGTTGGGTTTTTCATGCCTACAGGTACATCTATCCCGCTTGCGGTAAGACGGTGCTGCTGATTCTCAACGGAGCGTGCGCCTACGGCAACGTATGACAATAAGTCGGACAAATAGCGATAGTTGTCGGGGTACAGCATTTCGTCCGCGCTCGAAAGTCCTGTTTCGGCGAGAACTCGCATATGAAGCTTTCTGATCTTCAAGATACCCTTCAGCATATCGGAATCAGAAAGCGGATCCGGCTGATGGAGCATACCCTTGTAGCCCTTGCCGTTGGTTCGGGGTTTGTTGGTGTAAACTCTGGGCACGAGAAGCAGCTTGTCTGCCACTTGTTCCTGAATTCTAGCAAGGCGGGTAACATAATCCATAACTGATGTTTCGTAATCCGCAGAACAGGGGCCGATAATAAGCAGAAACTTATCCGACTCCCCCGAAAAAATTCTTTTGATCTCCTCGTCACGTTTATTTTTTACCTCAGCCATTTCGGAAGTAACGGGGTACTCGGCTTTTACCTCTTGCGGAATGGGGAGCTTGCGTTTGAATGTACAGTTCATAATTATCGTCTCCTGATACTAATTTTTGACAAAACAAAAAGCCGATATCCACAAACGCAGATATCGGCTTAAACTACATACCAATTTGCCGGATCAAACCACGATCACATCTGCGCATGACGAAAAGGCCGGATAGTAACCCGGCTTGGTAAAGTAAAAGTATGAAATTACAGCGGCGATAATACCGATCATACTTGTCATAACGCACCTCAAATGTCAGATCATGAATTGACTGCAAATACAGTATAACAGAAAACAAGCTCGAAGTCAAGACATTAATCGGTAAAATCAGAGACTTTTGAATGAGAGTAGATGTTCAAAGTTTTTTTACATAGAAAATAGGACGTATATTAAGATCAAAATACAGGTCAAAAAATTTTCAAAAAACCATTGACAAACCGTGTGACGTATGGTATAATAAATGACGTTGTAAGGACACGCAGATGTAGTTTAGTGGTAGAACTTCAGCCTTCCAAGCTGACCGTGTGGGTTCGATTCCCATCATCTGCTCCAAATGCGCCAATAGCTCAGCTGGATAGAGCAACTGCCTTCTAAGCAGTAGGTCAGGGGTTCGAGTCCCTTTTGGCGCGCCAGATGTACAAAGGCTGTGTTATCGCAAGGTAACATAGCTTATTGTACTAACAGTGATGTATTGACAGCTTTTTTTATCATATTTTGATTGCCATCAAAATTGTAGTAATCACTAAGAGATACGTTATCCTGCGCCTGACAGTGCCTTTCGACTCTTTTAATTACTCGCCGCGTATTTGACAGATAGGCTTTTGCCCTATCTTACCGTTCACCGAAGGTAGCAACCGAAGTTCGAGGCGGTTGGCTCGCTTTCCTTGAAAGGCTTAACGCAGCGTTAAGGTCGTGGCGTAACTGTTATCGGTGAGTGTTGTATGCTCTCTCTTGTGATGTCTATTCAATTTTAATAGAGTTTAACTCGAAGAAAGCGGCTGGTTGGACAGCCGCTTTTCTTTATGGGCTAAAACTCCATCTATCATAATACTACAGATCATATACATTTGTCAAGACGTTAGTGCGAGATTCTCGTATTAACGTCTTTTTTGTTTTTGGACGAAAAAAGAGGGCAGTTACCCATGCAGGTATGCCCTCTTCTCTCCATATAAAACATATATCAAAACGTCGATATATTAGGAATACTCAATCATCAAGATCGTTGTACAAGAATTTATACGCAGGCACATTAAGCGCCTTTGCGATATCAAACAACGAGTCAAGTGAAACAGTACGCTTTACGCCTTGAGCTTCGACGGCTCCCAAAAACGACACGTTAAGGTCAACCATCTCCGCAAGCTCCTCCTGCGTCAAACCTCTCATTCTTCTATACGTTGCTATTTTTATTCCGAGTATTCTATACTCCTCCGAATGTTCTGCTTTCATTTGCAATCCCTACTTTCAGTATAATCTTACCATCTTTATATTGCAATGTGAATTTGGTGATTTACAAAGTATATTGTATCTGATACAATAATATATAAATGTGCAATTTTTTGAAAACTACGGCTATCGAATATGGAGATGATATAAATGAAAGCTGCCTGTTTTACCGGTCATAGGAAAATAAAGGAAGATACCTCGATTCTTTCTCAACGATTATATGAGACTCTTGAAAAACACATTCCTTGCGGGCTAACGGATCATTATATCGGAGGCGCGATCGGTTTTGATAAGATCGCAGCCTTAACCGTACTCAGACTTCGAAAAAAATACCCGTTGATTAAGCTGCACTTAGTGCTGCCGTGTCCCCCGGAGGAACAGAGCAAGTATTGGTCAGATTCAGATCGGCGGCAGTTATCTGATATCATTTCAGCAACTGACACAACTGAAATCGTATGCCCTCATTACACAAATGACTGTATGAGAATACGCAACTCTCGATTGGTAGAATACGCTGATATATGTTTTTGTTATTACGATCCGAATAATACACGCTCTGGCACCGGGCAGACAGTGCGTATGGCGCAGTGGAAGGGTATTGAAGTGGTTAATCTGTTTCGGTGATGGAATTGGACACCAGTGGTGTACAATTAGCAGACTATCTTTCAATGATTAATACATGGGTAATTATTAACAAACTCTACAACAATTTTTTAGTGAAAATAAAGCCTGTTATAAGACTATATTTTGTTGTATAATAAAAATGTACAATCTCTTTGATAGAATTTTTATACGGAGCTGAGACGAATGCCGCTCAAATACAAATTTAATGTTTTAGAAGCGCTTAAAGACAAAGGTTATTCATCATATCGCTTATCAACAGAAAGAATACTTGCGAATTGCACTATTCAGCGTTTGCGGAATGGTAAAATGCTGAATGCGGATAATATGGCTACACTTTGTCGCTTGCTTGAAGTGCAACCGGGTGAACTCCTGTATTATGAAGAAGAAAATGCTAATGAGAAAGGAATTGCGATAGAACACTAAGGTTTTGTTGATATGAAAGTTATTGATAATATCAGTACATTACTGAAAGACGAACTCATAGATAGTATAAAGAAAGGCAGCAAAATGACTATTGCCGCCTCGTGCTTTTCTATGTATGCATACAAGGAATTGAAGAAACAGCTCGACGGTATCGACGAGCTGCGCTTCTTGTTTACATCACCAACATTCGTAAAGGAAGCGGCAAAAAAAGAAAAGAGAGAGTTTTATATTCCTCGGGTTAATCGAGAGATGGGTTTGTACGGTACAGAGTTTGAAATAAAGCTCCGCAACGAAATGACGCAAAAAGCTATTGCAAGAGAATGTGCCGAGTGGGTCAAAGAGAAGGTCAGATTCCGCTCAAATGTCAGCGGTGACAGTATGAGTGGTTTTATCACTATTGATAATGCTAACGACTTAAATGCATATATGCCTATTGTTGGTTTTACAACTACCGATATAGGCTGTGACAGAGGCAATAATGCCTATAACATGGTAAACAGCCTTGACGCTCCGTTTGCTCGGCAATATATTGCGCTCTTTAATCAGCTTTGGAACGACACCGCAAAGCTCGAAGATGTTACAGATACCGTCATCGAAAACATAAGTACGGCATATAATGAGAATTCGCCCGAATTCATTTACTTCATAACACTGTATCACGTTTTTAGTGAGTTCCTCGAAGATATATCCGAAGATGAACTTCCGAACGAGGCAACCGGTTTTAAGAATAGTAAAATATGGAATTTGTTATATGACTTTCAGCGTGACGCAGTTCTCGCTATTATCAATAAACTCGAAAAATTTAACGGCTGTATTCTTGCTGACAGTGTCGGTCTTGGTAAAACGTTTACGGCACTTGCTGTAATTAAGTATTATGAGAACAGAAACAAGACCGTTCTCGTTCTGTGTCCCAAAAAGCTTGCAAACAACTGGAACACATATAAAGACAACTATGTCAACAATCCTATAGCTGCCGACAGACTGAATTACGATGTTCTGTTCCATACCGATCTTTCTCGTGACGGCGGCTATTCTAACGGACTTGATCTCGATCGTCTGAATTGGGGCAATTATGATCTGATCGTAATTGATGAATCACATAATTTCAGAAACGGTATCGGTACACATTCCAACACGCAAGAGAACAGATATAAACGGCTTATGGATAAAGTTATTCGCGCCGGAGTCAAAACAAAGGTGCTTATGCTTTCCGCTACGCCTGTAAATAACCATTTTACAGATCTGCGAAATCAGCTTGCTCTTGCTTATGAGGGTACATCGGAAAAGCTGACCGATAAACTTAACACAAAAAAATCCATTGAGCAGATATTCAGAGAGGCGCAAAGAGCATTTAATATCTGGAGCGACTATCCTAAAGAAGAGCGAACTACAGAATCGTTGCTGCGTATGCTTGATTTCGACTTTTTCGAGCTGCTTGACAGCGTAACAATTGCACGATCGAGAAAGCATATTCAGAAATACTACAATAGTGAAAAGATCGGGAAATTCCCCGAAAGGCTGAAGCCGGTCTCTCTTGCTCCGTCACTTTCCGATCTGGACAATGCGATAAACTACAACGAAATATACAGCATTCTGATTGAACTGTCACTTTGCGTTTATCTGCCGTCTCATTATATTTTTGACAGTAAAAAGCCAAAGTATATGGACGAAAACGATAATTTTCGTCAAACAAACCGTGAGCTTGGTATTCGCAGATTAATGGCTATCAATCTTCTTAAAAGACTTGAAAGCTCGGTTAATTCATTCTCACTTACCTTGCAGCGAATCTATAAATTGATAAATGACACTATCATCAAAATAAACAATTACGAAAGCAAACACGGTTTATCAGAGCTTGATGTATTTGATATCACCGAAGACGATTTCGATTTTGACGACAGTAATGCCGATTTTACGGTTGGAAAAAAAGTCAGGATCGATCTTGCGGATATGGATTATCGTTCGTGGAGAGCCGATCTGCAAAAGGATAAAGACTCACTTGAATTGCTTATCTCTATGATTGGAGATATTACTCCCGAACACGATACCAAATTGCAGGCGCTTTTGGATCTCATATCGAAAAAGCAGAATTCTCCGATCAATCCCGGCAATAAGAAAATGATTATCTTTACGGCGTTCTCGGATACGGCGGAATATCTTTACGACAATGTGAGTGCCTATGTAAAGAGTAAATTCGGTCTTGAAACGGCTGTGATCACCGGAACCATTGAAGGCAAAACCACGATCAGGCTGAAACAAACCAACCTTAATAATGTTTTAACGCTGTTTTCCCCGGTATCAAAAGGCAGAGATGTTCTTATGCCCGGAAATACACAGGAGATAGATATTCTTATCGCTACCGATTGTATTTCAGAAGGTCAGAATTTGCAGGACTGCGATTATCTTGTGAATTATGATATCCATTGGAATCCCGTTCGGATAACGCAGCGTTTCGGAAGAATTGACCGTATCGGCAGCAGAAACGAATGCATTCAGCTTGTGAATTTCTGGCCCGATATGGATCTCGACGATTATCTCAATCTTAAATCACGAGTGGAAACAAGAATGAAGATATCCGTTATGACTTCTACAGGCGATGATGATCTTATTAACGCAGAAGAAAAAGGTGATCTTGAATACCGCAGCTCGCAGCTTAAAAAGATGATGAGTGAAGTCGTTGATATGGAAGAAATGAACGACGGTATTTCCATCATGGATTTAGGTCTCAATGAGTATCGGCTTGATCTGCTCGATTACATAAAGGATCACAAAGATATTGAGAAAAAGCCGAAAGGACTTCACGCCGTTGTACCCGCTACCGAGGAGCTTGGCGAAGGCGTTATCTTTGTTTTGAAAAATGTTAATGACGAGGTAAATATAGGCAATCAAAACCGAATTCACCCGTTCTATATGGTGTATATCAGTATCGACGGCGAGGTGATATGCGACTATCTCAATCCCAAAGAGCTGCTTGATGATATTCGTTTGCTGTGCAAGGGAAAATCCGAGCCCTTCAAAGACCTGTGCCGCATATTCAATGAGGAAACCGACGACGGCAGAGATATGGCACAAATGAGTGAACTTTTGAGTATTGCTATTGAGTCGATCATTGATACAAAAGCCGAAAGCGATATTGACAGTCTTTTCTCTCCGGGCGGCACAAGTGCGCTTATATCAGACGTTAACGGACTTGATGATTTTGAGCTTATCTGTTTTCTTGTGGTGAAGGACGGTGATAGTTAATGTTGAATTTTCCGCAAACAACATATTTCGGAAAACTTGTACCTAAAAATAAGTTTTACGACAAGCTCACTATCGACAAAAAACTGGAGCGCAGCTTTATAGATCAAATTACCTCTATACGTTGGGTGCATAAGCTGTCCGCAGATACATTGAATGTTGAGAAGGGCAGCACCGTTCAAGAAGTCGAGGTTTTCCTTGTAAAACTGAAAACGCCAGAGCTTGATATTAACGTGCTTAAACAGATGGACAGGCAGCTGCCGTACCATTTGATATTCATTCTTGAATTTGACGGCAAAATACAAGTATGGACAAGCTACAAGGAAGAAAGCACGGGC
>CACZCM010000003.1:0-45006 GCA_902779615.1 uncultured Ruminococcus sp.
GACAAGCTGAATATTACAGTGAGGTCATAGATCGAAACGGCTATGTCCTTCCAGTTTTCGACTGCGGAATAATCAGTCTTCATCTCGGCGGCTGTTGTTACCGCCGAAACCAAATGAAGGATACGGCGCAAAATATTTATCACAGCGTTTCCGATGCCGCACAGCAGCATTACGAAAGACATTGCAAATAGCGAATTATTCTGCTGCGGAACCTCTTTTTGCATAGACATTCCTCCGTGGATCAGTTTACGGCGAATATTATCAGATCCCAGAACATATGGAGAGTGACAGGCAGGATCAGGCTTTTTGTTTTGATGAATACCAGCGAGAAGACGGCACTCAAAACAATAATTGAAATAAACCCCAGACTTGCAAAATTAAATACAAAGATACCCTCGCTGAGCCATCTAGGAAAATGTATCGCAAGGAACATAAGCGCATTGATACCGATCACGATATACTGTGAGGGGCTTAGCTCCTCACCTTCGGAGCTTGGCTTTGCGTATGGGAGGGTGGCATTGAGCAGCCAGCCTCTGAAAACGATCTCTTCGGTAAGTCCGACAAACAACACCGTTATAAGCTGCTTTGCCGTAACTGAAATGGCGATCGGAGTTTTGTGGATCAACATTCCGAATAATATGTATAATAAAAATGCGGGAAACAGCAGCAGATATTTTATATGAGCTTTCTCGAATTTAATGAGCTTATTTGGCGAAAATGCGACACTGCCGCTGTATTTCCCGATAAGCATAAATGCAGGCAGCGTCCAGATGAGATTTTTGCATATGCCGTCATTAACCACTCCGGAAATCAGCTCGTTCGGAATATTATTAATATATTTAATTATAAAGAAATGGTATATAAACCATGCAGCATATAAATATACAGAATATAGTATCAGCGTTGATATCGGAACTCTTTGTTTTGTGTTGTCTGTCATGAAAAAATACCTCATCAGGGAGAACGGTGGCTAAGCTTATCGGCGACACGCGGCAGTGACCTTCTTTTCCCAGTCGTTGTCGGTGATGACGGTTGCCTGAAGATCGGTCATGTTGTAGATCACCGAGTACTGCAGATTAGTTGGCGAAGCAATATTTTCCAGCAGCTCGAAGGCTTCTGTCTGCGACATTATCCCACTTGAATTATAGAGTGTGTCAAGCATGAAATCATAGCGGATATACGTGCCGAATTCGCTGTCGTAGGCGCTTTTGCCGTTGGGTTCGCGCAGCCATTTTGTGTATTCTTTTGTGTAAACATAGCCGTTGCTGTCGAGTGTTTCTTCGGTAACATTAAAATTTGAAGCTATTTGATACGGCTCGAAGTTTTCTATCACGCAAGTTTCGCCGTTGACAAATTCGATCAGCTCACTGTTTCCTTTGCTGTCTGCAACAAACAGATGAGCCATAAAAGTCGCATCGAAATACATATTATATTCTGAAAGCAGCTCTACAGCTTTATCAACGGTGTCGGCGTAGTCGAGTATCAAGCGAACTGCGGCGTAGATCCCGATAGTTGGGATTCCGCTTTGTTTTGCTTTTCTGGAAAAATTCACTTGGAGTACCGACACGCTGATACCTTTTTCGTTTACGCCGTCAGTGGGGAAGTAGGGTGCTCCGAAAAGTTCCGGATCGAGCATACCGGGCGTGTTTTCGCTATTGAATCCTAGCGTATTCAGATTCACGGTCGATATCGATCGATAGGCATTTTCGGGAGAGGTCACGAGCAGCATAACGGGATTGGGCTTATAATCATAATTGCGTGCCATATATTTTCGGCCGCCGCTGTCACGAAAGGTGAATGCAGAACAAGCCTGAACCGCTTCATTGCTGTCAACGGCAACAGGAAGAGAGCTGTTTATTATACTATCTACGAAAGCATGATATTCCAAATTATTGTGAGCGCCCGTCTTTAAAAATTCATCAAATTTATAATCGGAAAAATACTCCATGGTATAGAGATTAGTACCTTCAACGGGGCGAAGTGAGGTCATAGTCCTCAGCTCGGGGAAGTAGCGTATTCCAAAAAATGCAGCAGCAACGATTAATGTACTGCCAACGAGATAGCCTAAGATTTTCAAAGCTTTTTTCATGCGATACGCTCCCTTCACAAAACATGATCCGGTATTATTATACTACATGTTGATAGATTTTTCAAGCATGAAGGAGCGATGGTACGGAAATCAATTTTGGAAAACATAGCATAAAGTTTTCGCCAAGCCTTTTTCAAAAGGCTTGCGGGGTTTGGGGCAGAGCCCCATAAAATACGGTATGTGGGGGGATAAAAAACGACGCGCAGCGTAAAAAAAATAACTCATCACCACAAAAAGCAGGCACGAGGCGAAGCCAATGTGCCGAACGGAGAAACGAAAACTGACAGCTTTTCCGAAGTATTATAGTTTTTGCGCAGTTTTTTACAAAAAGCTGCCGAGAGCGCGTGGCGAGTAGCTTCGCAAAGGTATGCAGATCAAAACAATAAAGTACACTATAATAAATAAGCACAAAAAAACAGCCGAATACCGACTGTTGAAATGTTGGCACCTTCCTATTTTCCCGGGGCGTCGCCGCCCAAGTATCTTCGGCGTTATTGAGCTTAACTTCTGTGTTCGGAATGGGAACAGGTGTACCCTCAATGCCATCAGTACCAACTGAATTTCTGTCGTTTTTCGACTGCTCGATTATTATATCACATTGATCGGAAAATTGCAAGTTTTTTTTGAAAAAAATTTTAATAACTATTCAGCATGCATCTGTCACGTCTTTGGTCGGATAAATTCTCCGGAGGTTGGACTCAAGAGTCCTCAGTAAAAAAGCTTACCTATATTCCGGATGATCCAAGCACGACAATTTTTCGACAAAGATTAATTACGGAAAGAGCGGCACACACGTTTGGTATACCGCTCTTTCCAAGCTTAAAGTATTGCGGCGATTTGTCAACATTTCGCCGTTATTTTCTTTTCTTTTGTTTGTTTTTCGGCTTTGACGGAGCAGGCGCCGCTTGTGCTGCTGCCGGAGCGGGGTCGTCCTTAACGTCGCTTCCCAAAAACTTCCAGCAAAGCGCTGCGAGTGCGCCGCCAACCAGAGGAGCTAGAATAAATACCCATACCTGCGAGATCGGAAGAGTATTTCCGTAGACTGCGGCTCCTACCGCTGCGCCAAAGCTTCTTGCGGGATTGACGGATGTTCCGGTAAGCGGAAGTCCGACAAGATGAACAAGCGTCAGCGTTAGACCGATCACAAGCCCCGAAACCTTTGAGAAACTTTCCTTGGCAGTTACGCCGCAGATAGCAAACACGAAAACAAAGGTGAGGATAATCTCTGTCATAAATGCGCCGCCGACGCCGATTTTGGAGGCGGAAGCCTCGCCGTATCCGTTTGTGCCAAAGCCGGGGATCGAACTGCCGATCGCAAAGCAGAACATGATAAAGCTGCCGCAAATCGCACCGAGGAATTGGGATACAACATAACCGCAGTACTCTGCCGGAGTCATTTTGCCTAAAATGAGCATTCCCGTGGAAACCGCAGGATTAACGTGGCAGCCGGAAATATTGCCGATCGAATACGCAAGTGCAACAATGACCAGACCGAACGTCAAAGCAATTCCAACGTAATCGCCCGTGTCGCCCGCAGTTACTCCGTAAGCGGCTGCACCGCAGCCGAACGTAACAAGGATCGCTGTACCAAGAAACTCAGCCAAAAACTTTTTTAACATAAATTTTCCTCCTTTGCAAAATAAAATTATTGATTATGCTATAATTCTATCACATATCAAATCTTTTGTAAAGGAAAAATTTTGTCCCCGTTTTAGTGTAATATACACAATGATTCAGTAATGACTTCTATTATCCAAACAGAACGTTGATGCCGACATTTATCAGTGAAAGCGCAAAACCGATCACTGCGCCAAGGTTTACAATAACGTCAAGCTGCTCCTTCATCACCTTCAGAACAAGTTCTTCAAGCATATCAACGTTCATTTCATCGATCTTTGTTTTTATCATCGCGGCGATATCTATCTTGTTCATTAGCTCATCGACCGTTTTGTTGACAGCCTTATCATACAGCTCCGATATTTTCTGCGACAGCTTTTCTTCGGTTATGTTTACCTTTTCAAGCAGCTGAGTGACAGAGTATTCTTCGGCGGAATCCAGTTTTTTGTCCACTTCGCTGCGGACAATGACAGCGCCGTTTTCATCGATATACTCCTGAACCTTTTTTCCGACGTGGTCGGTGAAAGACTTCACCATCTCCTCGGTTACTATGTATTTGAGCATATTCCCCTGCACCTTGTCCATCAGTGCAGCTGCTGTTTCTGCGGATATTTTATCGCCGACTCCGACCGAGTTGACGGAGTCCATGATCTGCTTTGTTATCATCGCAGACAGCTTCGATTTCATTTCGGCGTAGCCCTCGTCATCGACCTTTGAAAGCGCTTTGATCTCGCTTTTCAGCTGCCGGGTAAATATCTCGCCTATCTTTCCGGTTACTGCCGATTTCAGTTCCTCTCCCGCAAGCTTGCTTTTGATGTCGTTTTTTGTCAGCAGCGATGTTCCGACTGCATTTCCGATCGCTCCCGCAAGCTTGTCTTTCTGCTTTGGGATAACTCCCGGCGTGAACGGCAGCGCTTTGCCCCACAGCTTGACCTCGTGCTTCGGACGAAACAGCATCTTAACTGCAAGATAATTTGTTCCGTAGCCTATCACCGTTCCCATTATTATTGTTACAATATATTGTATCATTCTACCTTTTACCTTCCTTAAAAATGCTTCAGCCCTGCGGATACAGATAGTTGGGATCGCCCGTTACATATCCGTACATACTAAGACTCGGCACATATACATACCAGTAATCTCCGCTTTGGTCGATCACATATATGAGTTCTTCGTAGTAAACCTCGCCGATCGACTTTCCTCGTTTATCGGGAGCTGCTCTGAGCGACAAATACCCCACGTCAACATCGCAGACATAAGACGTGTATTCCTCGGGCGGATCTCCCTTGCCGGAGTAGTTCCCGCCGACGATCTCTTCCTCGCTCGATACGGCTTCGCTCGAGACGTTCGCTTTGCTGCTTGACTGCGCCGAGGCGGTTATAGACGAGCTTTCCGTATCGGGTTCGTGTCTGCCATCGTTTGTTTTTTTGCTTTCTGCTTTGCTTGACTCCTTTTTGACCTTTTTGTCGGAAAGCAGGTTTTTGTCTATATACCCCACTCTGTCGTATTTGTCCATTACCTTCCATTTACCGTCAACACGCTCTGCGAGCACTGTCAGAAGGTCATTCTGAGATGTGGTGTATGCAGTTTCGGTAAACTGTGTATCGGCGTAAACGTCAGCCTGCGACGGTTTGACGTACATCACATTGCCTATACACGCCTCCTCTTTATAATCCGTGAGGTACAGGCGGGGAATGTAGCCGAATTCCTCGAGTGCTGCGCTGTATACGAAGCTGTAATCCATGACATCGGGCTGAACGATCGAAACGCCTTCGCCGCACTGTAAAAATGCAGTGGGCTTGCTTGTCGGAACAGCGTCGGCCATGAGCGGGATCTCGGAGCTTCCGGTCACATACATTGTAAGATACTTACTCTCGTCAAACGCTTTCGGCGGAGATTGGCTGTCGGTATCGGAGCTTTGATCTGAGGAGTTCTCACTGTCGGTGTCGGAATCAAGCATATAGAAAACATCGGTATGGTCGGAGTCGCTTGAGACAGAGGAAACTTCATTCGGCTGAGGTGCGCTTGAATTTGCAAGCTCGTTTACGTCAACGGTGCAGCCGCTAAGAATGATCGCAGCGGCTGAGAATAGAATATAGATTTTTTTCAATTTATCACCTCACAAATCGATTTGGTGGGTAAATCATTTGAAAGAACAGATTATTTTTCCGCAAATTTGGCGATTATCTCACGGGCGATCCGCTCATACTGCGTTTCGAGCGCAAAATGACCTGCGTCAAGCATAATTACCTCGGCATTCGGATCATCTTTTGCGTATGCTTCTGCGCCTGCAGGCAGAAAGCTGTCGTCATTTTTGCCCCAAATGGCAAGCAGCTTGGGCTGATGCGTCTTGATGTACTCCTGAAACTGCGGATACATTGCAACGTTTGTGCGGTAATCCAAGATCAGCGAATCCTGAATATCGGCGTAGCCCTCTCGATAGGTGTAGTATATGTCGAGTGAATAGCCGTCGGGCGAAATGTTGCCAACAGGCTCGCCCGCCATATACTGCGACAGGATCGTTTCCGGTGCGTAAGCCGAACGGAGGAACAAGCGAAGCTCTGCGGTTGGCGTATCCCAATAGATCTTGCGTGTTGTCCATTTTTCGCCTAAGCCTTCTTCATAAATATTGCCGTTCTGGCTGACGATGCCAAGTATTCTTTCAGGCTCTCTTACGGCAAGTCTGAATCCTATGGGAGCGCCGTAATCAAAAACGTACATATAGTATTTCTCGATTCCGAGAACGCTCAGCAGCGCCTGCGTATAATCGGTCAGGTGTTCAAATGTATACTCAAAGATTTCGGCGCTCGGAGCATCAGACTGACCGAAGCCGACATAATCCGGAGCGATAACGTGAAAATGCGGCTCCAGAAGCGGCATAAGATTGCGGAACATATGGCTTGAAGACGGGAAACCGTGAAGCAGCACAAAAGCAGGCTTGCTTTTATCGCCGCATTCTCTGAAAAATACATTGACTCCGTTGATGTTTGCAAGTGAATAGTTCATATTCTTCTCCTTCCAAGATGTAGGATATATCGTTATGTTGCGATATTTTAGATTTATTTATAAACTGCCCTCCGTTAGTCGGAGTCGAGTTTCAAAACAGCCATAAACGCTTCCTGCGGAACTTCGACAGTTCCCAGCTGACGCATACGCTTTTTGCCTTCCTTCTGCTTTTCGAGCAGCTTCTTTTTTCTTGTTATATCACCGCCGTAGCACTTTGCAAGCACATCCTTGCGCAGCGCCTTGACTGTTTCGCGGGCAATTATTTTTCCGCCGATGCACGCTTGTATCGGAACCTCAAACAGCTGACGGGGGATCTTCTCCTTTAGCTTTTCAGCCATCTTGCGTGCTCTCGGATATGCTTTGTCAGCATTGATTATAAATGAAAGCGCATCGACCACATCGCCGTTCAGCATGATGTCAAGCTTAACGAGCTTGCTTTCGGAGTAACCCTTCAGTTCGTAGTCAAATGACGCATAGCCCCTCGTGCGTGATTTCAGCGTATCAAAGAAGTCATAGATTATCTCCGCCAGTGGCAGCTCATAGTGAATGTCAACTCGGTCTGAATCAATATATGTCATATCTTTGAAGACACCCCGCCTGTCCTGACAAAGCTCCATGATGTTGCCGACATACTCGTTCGGCGCATAAATATGAGCGTCCGTCATCGGTTCTTCTGCCTTCGCAACAAGCGCAGGGTCGGGATAGTTCGTGGGGTTATCGATCATCACAACGCTGCCGTCAGTTTTTGTGATCCTGTATATAACAGAAGGCGCAGTCGTGATCAGATCGAGGTTGTATTCGCGCTCCAGACGCTCCTGAATGATCTCCATGTGGAGAAGCCCTAAGAAGCCGCAGCGAAATCCAAAGCCCAGTGCCGCAGAAGTTTCAGGTTCAAACGAGAGTGAGGCGTCATTCAGGCGAAGTTTATCGAGCGCGTCTTTGAGATCGGGATATTTTGCGCCGTCTGCGGGATAGATACCGCAGAAAACCATCGGCTGCGCCGGGCGATACCCGGGAAGCGGCTCGTCGGCAGGGCGTGCTGCCAGCGTGACCGTATCGCCGACCTGCGCGTCGCGGACCTGCTTGATCGACGCTGCAATGTAACCGACCTCGCCTGCGTAGATAGCGCCCACAGGGTCTAGTGACGTTGCTCGAAGGTAGCCGCACTCCACGACCGTGAAAACGCTGCCCGACGCCATCAGCTTGATCTCATCGCCAACGCGTACCTGCCCGTCAACAAGTCTTACGTAGATAATGACGCCCTTGTAGCTGTCGTAATATGAGTCGAAAATGAGCGCTTTCAGCGGCTTGTCTTCGTCTGCCTGCGGGCAGGGAATACCGCTGACGATCTTCTCCATAACAGCGTGAATATTTGTGCCGAGCTTTGCGGAGATCTGCGGAGCATCTTCGGCGGGAATACCGATAATGTCCTCGACTTCCTTGATCACACGTTCGGGGTCTGCGCTCGGAAGATCGATCTTGTTGATGACCGGGACTATTTCAAGTCCTCCGTCAACCGCAAGATATGTGTTCGCAAGAGTCTGCGCCTCGATCCCCTGAGATGCGTCCACGATCAGCACCGCGCCCTCGCACGCAGCCAGCGAGCGTGAAACCTCATAGTTGAAATCGACGTGACCGGGAGTGTCGATAAGATTGAAGACATACTCCTTGCCGTCGTCGGCTTTATAGTTGAGAGTAACCGCGTGCGCCTTGATGGTGATGCCACGCTCACGCTCCAGTTCCATGTTGTCGAGAAGCTGGTCTTCCATATCACGCAAAGCAACGGACTTGGTTTGCTCGAGTATGCGGTCAGCCAATGTGCTTTTTCCGTGATCTATATGGGCAATAATGCTGAAATTTCTGATTAATTCCTTTGGATAAGACATTTTTTCACCTTCGGGTAAATTGTTTCTATTCGAATTTTGATATACAAAATCATTATACCATGTTTTTTTTATTTAGTCTATAATGTAATGTAAAATTTTCACGGCTTTTGATGAGTTAAGAATTAATTATTACTCCGACAATTAAATAATCGAATCTGTTGATCTTTTCCTTAAAAGAGATATTTTGCGGGGGCTATCCGGTCGCAATGTCATTAACTTAAGGTTCGATAGAGCTTAGATTAAAGTTTTTGCCCAGCTTTTTTCAAAAAGCGGGCAGGGTGCAGGGGTGAATTCCAAAACAATCTGGTGGATTGTTTTGGAAGAGGGGACGCTTTGGCAGAAAGCGTCCCCTACTAACGACAAGAACAAGTTTCCCTCGCCGTCACAAGGCGACGCTAAAGTCTTAAGTTAATGACATTGATCCGGTCGCCACGCACACATTCGGCAACAATAATAAAATGTCGATTCTGTATTATTTGGCTGCCGAATTAACAATAATATAATGAAAAGGATCGCTGACGAGCTATAAGAAACCGGACTGTGCAAATTGTACAAAAATATCATCAAAGATTATAAATAATCTCCGTTACAAAATCGTAAAATTCTCCTGCGGCTATTGACGATTTATAGAAAATGTGTTATATTATTACTTGCGTGACTGCACAAGATATGCGATGAAGCGGGAGGTTGCGGCAGGTATTGCCGGTTTTTCCGTGGAGTATGTCCGATTTTAAACCGGGCGACAGATTTTAAAAGGATAGTGAGAATATGCCGTGTCGTATTCTGCGTGTATCCGTTTGCCTAAAATTCCCGGTGAACCTTTGCGGTTTTCCGGCTTTTTAAAGCGGTTTTTATGAAACACCCGGCAAGTGGTGCAAACCGTTTGACAAAACAGGCAGTTCAATTGTCCCCGCCGAAAAAACAATATTTCAGGAGGCGATTATAGTGGCAGTCAAGGAAAAAATCAGGATAAGACTTAAGGGTTACGATCATCAGCTCGTAGATCAGTCGGCAGAGAAGATCGTTGCAACAGCAAAGCGCACAGGCGCAAGGATCTCGGGTCCGGTGCCGCTCCCGACAGAGAAGCAGGTCATCACGATCCTTCGTGCTGTTCATAAGTATAAGGACAGCCGCGAGCAGTTTGAGATGAGAACTCACAAAAGACTTATCGATATCCTCAGACCGTCCAACAAGACAGTCGATGCACTCACAAGCTTGGAACTCCCTGCCGGTGTTGAGATCGAGATCAAGTTATAATTTCGCTGTTCTTATCGCCGCTTTTCACAATATGCATAAGCGGAGTGAAGGTCAAAACAGTGAATGCAGCTTGTCGGGTATCCCAACCAACCGCATTCGGGGTCAAGTTGGCGAAAGTCAACCAATAACTCTATTTCAGGAGGCATGAGAAATGCAAAAAGCTATTATCGGCAAGAAAATCGGCATGACGCAGATTTTCGACGAAACAGGCAAAGTCATTCCGGTAACTGTTGTTGAAGCAGGCCCTTGCGTTGTTTCAATGAAGAAAACAGTTGAGAATGACGGCTATGCAGCAGTTCAGCTCGGCTTCGGCGATCTTAAGCCGAACAAGGTGAACAAGCCCATGAAGGGTCACTTCGAGAAGTCGAATGTTGCACCCAAGAGAACTCTCAGAGAGTTCAGATTCGAAAATACCGATGCTTATGAGCTCGGTCAGATCGTAAAGGCTGATATCTTTGCGGCAGGCGACAAGATCGATGTTACCGGCACAAGCAAAGGTAAAGGCTACGCAGGCGTTATTAAGCGCTGGAACTTCCAGAGACTTAAGGAAACACACGGCTCGGGTCCTGTTGCCCGCCACGGCGGTTCAATGGGCGCTTGCTCCACTCCTTCAAGAGTATGGAAGGGCAAGAAGATGGCAGGTCACCTCGGTACAGAGAAGGTTACGGTTCAGAACCTTGCAGTAGTTAAGGTAGACGTTGAAAACAACCTTATCGCAGTTAAGGGCGCGATCCCGGGTCCGAACGGCGGTACGGTAGTCATCAAAGACAGCGTTAAGGCGTAAGGGAAGGAGGAATTAGGATGCCAAATGTAGCAGTAGTGGACATGAAGGGCACAAGGGTTGACGATATCAACCTTGCAGATTCCATTTTCGGAATTGAACCGAACGCCGCAGTAATGCACACATTAGTTGTTAATTATCTCGCTAATCAGCGTCAGGGCACACAGTCGGCACTCACTCGTTCAGAGGTAAGAGGCGGCGGCAAGAAGCCGTGGCGTCAGAAGGGCACAGGCCACGCTCGTCAGGGTTCTATCAGAGCTCCGCAGTGGACAAAGGGCGGCGTTGTTTTTGCTCCGAAGCCGAGAGATTACGGATTCTCCGTTAATAAAAAAGTCAGAAGACTCGCTATGAAGTCGGCTTTCTCGACAAAGGCTCAGGATAACGACATCATCGTTATCGACAGCATTGCAGTTGACGATTACAAGACAAAGGACATCGTTAAAATGCTAAAGGCTGTAGGCTCCGAGAAAAAGGCGCTTATCGTTCTCCCCGAGGTAGACAAGAAGGTAATCAAGTCTGCTTCGAATATCCCGGGAGTTAAGACGGCACAGGTCAACGAGCTGAATGTATATGATATGCTCAATGCAGATAAGCTCATTATCGCTAAGGATGCCGTTGCTAAGATTGAGGAGGTGTACGCATAATGTTTGCACAGGACGTTGTTATCCGCCCGATCATCACAGAGAAGGGTATGCAGGGTATCGCTGAGAAGAAGTACACCTTTGAGGTTGCTAAGAATGCGAACAAGATCGAGATCAAAAAGGCTGTTGAGGAGCTTTTCAATGTAAAGGTATCCAAGGTTGCAACAGTTAATGTTCGCGGCAGACTTCGCCGTCAGGGCAGAAATCAGGGTTACACAAGAGCATGGAAAAAGGCTTATGTAACACTTACGCCCGACAGCAAGGACATCGAATTTTTTGAAGGCATGATGTAAGCTTCCGAACAATAAAGAAGCTTATGCAGATATGGGGCGCCATTCCCCGCAAAGCCATCATGAGGAGTGTGAAATTACATGGCAATCAGAGTATATAAGCCGACATCAAACGGCAGAAGAAATATGTCGGTTACGGACTACTCCGAGCTTAGCAAGGTCGCACCGGAAAAGAGCCTTCTTGAACCGCTCAAGAAGCACTCCGGCAGAAACAGCTACGGCAGAATTACAGTTCGTCACAAGGGCGGCGGAAACCGCAGAAAGTATCGTGTAATCGACTTTAAGCGTCAGAAGGACGGCGTTGAGGCAACAGTTAAGACACTCGAGTACGATCCGAACCGTTCCGCTTTTATCGCTCTCATCGAGTATACAGACGGTGAGAAGGCATATATCATTGCACCTCAGGGTCTTAAGGTAGGCGACAGGGTCGTTTCGGGTGCAGACGCTGATATCAGCGTGGGCAACGCACTTCCGCTTGCCAATATCCCTACAGGTACATTTATTCATAACGTTGAGCTTTACCCCGGCAGAGGCGCGCAGCTCGCAAGAAGCGCGGGCATCATGGCTCAGCTTATGGCTAAGGAAAACGGCATGGCACTGCTCAGACTTCCTTCGGGAGAGCTTAGAAACGTTTCCGCAAAGTGCATGGCTACGATCGGTCAGGTAGGCAATACCGATCATATCAACGTTAAGATCGGTAAGGCAGGCCGTAAGAGACACATGGGCGTTCGCCCGACAGTCAGAGGTTCGGTAATGAACCCGAACGATCACCCGCACGGCGGTGGTGAGGGTAAGAGCCCGGTAGGACGTCCGGGTCCTGTAACTCCGTGGGGCAAGCCTGCACTCGGCTACAAGACGAGAAAGCACAAGAAGAGTTCTGATAAGCTTATCGTTAAGCGCAGAAACGGCAAGTAATTAACGAAGGCTTATAGAGAAAGGAGCTTTATAATGGGCAGAAGTGTTAAGAAGGGCCCTTATGTTCAGCCGGTGCTGCTGAAGAGGGTTCAGGAAATGAACGCTAACGGCGAAAAGAAGATCCTTAAGACCTGGAGCAGAAGCTCTACGATCTTCCCGGATTTCGTTGGTCATACATTTGCGGTTCATGACGGCCGCAAGCATGTTCCGGTATATGTTACCGAGGACATGGTAGGTCATAAGCTCGGTGAGTTTGCACCGACAAGAACCTTCAAGGGTCATGCAGGTTCAAAAACAACAAAGAAGTAATGCCGAAAGGAGTTTAAACACATGGAAGCTAAAGCTTATTTAAAGTATGCTCGCATTTCGCCGAGAAAGGTTTCTGTTGTTCTTGATCTTATCAGAAACAAGCCGGTTGATCTTGCAATGGCTATCCTCAAGCATACTCCCAAGGCAGCTTGTGAGGATTTGCAGAAGCTGCTCAAGTCAGCCATTGCAAATGCTGAGAATAACCACGATATGGATGTTTCGAAGCTCTATGTTGCAGAGTGCTCGGTAAGCCAGGGTCCTATCCTCAAGCGTATCCGCCCGAGAGCTCAGGGCAGAGCATTCAGAATCGACAAGAAAACATCACACATTACCCTTGTACTCAAGGAAATGGAAAACTAAGAAGGGGAGGTTAGAGTAATGGGCCAGAAAGTACATCCGCACGGTTTGCGTGTCGGCGTGATCAAGGATTGGGATTCCCGCTGGTATGCAAATGATAAGGATTTCGGAGATACTCTTGTTGAGGACTACAACCTCCGTAAGACCTTAAAGAAGCAGCTCTATGCCGCAGGCATAGCTAAGATAGAGATCGAGCGCACAAAGCAGAGGGTGAGGATCCACATTCGCTGCGCAAAGCCGGGTATGGTTATCGGCAGAGGCGGTCAGGAGATCGAGAAGCTCAGACTCCAGTGCGAGAAAATGCTGGGTAAGGCAGTTTCGATCGACATCGTTGAGGTAAAGACCCCTGACACTAACGCGCAGCTCGTTGCAGAGAGCATTGCAGCTCAGCTCGAGAAGAGAATTTCGTTCCGCCGCGCTATGAAGCAGGCGATCGGCAGAGCAATGCGCCTTAACGTTAAGGGTATCAAGACTCAGTGCTCCGGTCGTTTGGGCGGCGCAGAGATCGCAAGAACAGAACAGTATCACGAGGGTACTATTCCGCTTCAGACGATCCGTGCAGATATCGATTACGGTTTTGCAGAGGCAAACACAACCTACGGTAAGGTAGGCGTTAAGGTTTGGATCTACAAGGGCGAGGTTCTTGCTGACAACCGCAAGTCACACAGAGAAGGGGGCGTTAAGTAATGTTAATGCCTAAGCGCGTTAAGCATCGTAAGGTTCACAGAGGCCGTATGAAGGGCAGAGCACTTCGCGGCAATAAGGTAGCATATGGCGAGTTTGGTCTGATGGCTGAGCAGCCGGCATGGATCAAATCAAACCAGATCGAGGCAGCCCGTGTTGCTATGACACGTTACTGCAAGAGATTCGGTAAGGTTTGGATCAAAATATTCCCTGACAAGCCGATCTCGAGCAAGCCTCTCGGCACTCGAATGGGTAAAGGTAAGGGTGCGCCCGAGTATTGGGTAGCAGTTGTAAAGCCCGGCAAGGTTATGTTTGAGCTGGGCGGTGTACCTGAGGAAACAGCAAGAGAGGCTATGCGTCTTGCAGCTGCTAAGCTGCCGATCAAGTGCAAGTTTGTTAAGAAGGAAGAAACGGAGGGTTAAGCAGAATGAAGGCATCAGAGATCAAAGAACTCACAGCTGAAGAGCTTCAGGAGAAGCTGAAGTCGCTTAAGCAGGAACTGTTTAATCTTCGTTTTCAGCTCGCTATAAATCAGCTTGATAACCCCATGCGCATCAAAGAGGTCAAAAAGGACATCGCTCGTGTTCTGACTGTTATGAAGCAGCAGGAACTTGAGAGCATCAAGAATGCGTAATGGAAGGAGGGTTTACCGTGAGTGAAAGAAATTTAAGAAAAACACAGGTCGGCAAAGTCGTAAGCGACAAGATGGACAAGACCATCGTTGTAGCTGTTGAAGACAGCGTTAAGCACCCGCTTTACAAGAAGGTCGTTAAGAGAACTATCAAGTTCAAGGCTCATGATGAGAACAATGAGGCCGGCATCGGTGATCGTGTTAAAATCATGGAAACTCGTCCTCTTTCCAAGGAGAAGAGATGGCGTCTTGTTTCAATCATCGAGAAAGCAAAGTAATATTGGCAATACTGACCAAACGTAATTAAAGGAGGAAATCACTGTGATTCAACAGCAGACATACCTCAAGGTTGCCGATAACACCGGTGCAAAGGAGCTTATGTGCATTCGTGTTCTCGGAGGTACCGGCAGAAGGTACGCTAACATTGGCGATGTCGTTGTTGCTTCTGTTAAGAAGGCAGCACCGGGCGGCACCGTTAAAAAGGGCGATGTAGTTAAAGCAGTAGTCGTTCGCTCCAAGAAGGGCGTTAGACGTGAAGACGGCACATATATTCGTTTCGATGAGAATGCAGCCGTTATCATAAAGGAAGACAAGAACCCTAGAGGTACTCGTATTTTCGGACCCGTAGCTAGAGAGCTTCGTGATAAGGATTACATGAAGATCCTTTCGCTCGCTCCGGAAGTACTTTAATGGAGGTGGCCGTTATGAATAACAAAGTTCATGTTAAAACGGGTGACACCGTACTTATCATCAGCGGCAGAGACCGCGGCAAGAAGGGCAAGGTCCTGGCAGTATCTCCCAAGGAGGGCAAGGTCATTGTCGAGAAGTGCAACATGGTCTCCAAGCACATCAAGCCCAGAAGAATGGGCGAGCAGGGCGGCATCGTAAAGGCCGAGGCTGCTATATACGCTTCCAAGGTGCAGGTAGTTTGCCCTCGCTGCGGCAAGCAGACAAGAGTAGGCCACAAGATTCTTGCAGATGGCAAGAAAGAGCGTATTTGCGTTAAATGCAAGGAAGCACTTTAAGGAGGGGTTGTTAAGTGGCAAGATTAAAGGAATATTACAAGAGTGAAGTTGCCCCGGCTCTTATGAAGAAGTATTCTTACAAGAGTGTAATGCAGATCCCGAAGCTTGAGAAGATCGTTCTGAACGTAGGCGCAGGCGAGGCCAGAGAGAACTCTAAGGTTATCGACGCTATCGCAGGCGATATGGCAGCTATCACGGGACAGAAGCCCTATATCTGCAAGGCTAAGAAGTCTATCGCTAACTTTAAGCTCAGAGAGGGTATGAACATCGGCGTTAAGGTTACTCTCCGCGGCGACAGAATGTATGAGTTTCTCGACAGATTCTTCAACGTAGCTCTTCCGAGAGTACGTGACTTCAGAGGGATCAACCCGAACTCCTTCGACGGCAGAGGCAACTATAACATGGGTCTTAAGGAACAGCTCATTTTCCCTGAGATCGATTTCGATAAGATCGACAAGGTTCGCGGTATGGACATTTGCTTCGTTACTACCGCACATACAGATGAAGAGGCTCGTGAGCTTTTGAAGCTGATGGGCGCTCCGTTCTCAAAGTAAGGAGGGGTAAGCAGTGGCTAAGAAGTCAATGAAGGTAAAGCAGCAGAGAACACCTAAGTACTCTACAAGAAGTTACACAAGATGCAAGATTTGCGGTAGACCACACGCATACCTCCGCAAGTTCGGTATCTGCCGTATCTGCTTCCGTGAGCTCGCTTACAAGGGCGAGATCCCCGGAGTTAAGAAGGCAAGCTGGTAATATAAGAAGGAGGAATTAATTATGCAGATTACTGATTCAATTGCAGATTTGCTTACAAGAATTCGTAATGCAAGCACTGCTAAGCACGATACTGTCGATATTCCTGCTTCCAACATGAAGAAGTCTATTTGTCAGATCCTTGTTGACGAGGGCTACATCAAGAGCTTCTCGGTAGCAGAAGACGGCAAGCAGGGCGTTATCACAGTCGTACTCAAGTACGGCCCCAACAAGACTCCTGTAATTCAGGGTCTTAAGAGAGTTTCGAAGCCGGGTCTTCGCATTTATACAAATGTCGAGGATATGCCGAAGGTTATGAAGGGCCTCGGCGTAGCTATCGTTTCAACGTCCAAGGGCGTTATGACAGATAAGCAGGCAAGACGTGAAAACGTCGGCGGCGAAGTTCTCGCATTTATTTGGTAATAGGGAGGTGCGATCATGTCTCGAATTGGAAGAAAACCTATAAATATTCCCGCCGGAGTTACGGTTACCGTTAACGATGGTGAAATCACTGTTAAGGGACCCAAGGGTACTCTTACAAAGAACTACCACACCAACATGAACGTCAAGGTCGAGGGCGCAGAGATCATCGTTACACGTCCTAATGACGATAAGCTTAACAGGTCTCTCCACGGTCTTACCCGTACAAACATCGCAAACATGGTTGAGGGTGTTACCAACGGCTTCAAGAAGGAGCTTGAGGTAAACGGCGTTGGTTACCGTGTGCTCAAGAAGGGCAAGGACTGCGTGATGAACCTCGGTTATTCGCACACTGTTACAGTGTCCGATACAGACGACATCACGATCGAGTGCCCCACACAGAACAAGATCATTATCTCAGGCATCGATAAGCAAAAGGTAGGTCAGTTTGCTGCCGAGGTAAGAGAGAAGCGTCCGCCGGAGCCGTACAAGGGCAAGGGTATCAAGTATGTTGACGAGCATATCCGCCGCAAGGAAGGCAAGGCCGGTAAGGGTAAATAATTAAGGAGTGAAAAATAATGGTTAAGAAGCCTGACACCAACAAGGCAAGAATTAAGCGCCACATGAGAGTCCGCAACAAGATCAGCGGAACTGCGGAGCGCCCGAGACTCAATGTTTTCCGCTCCAACACCAATATTTACGCTCAGGTCATTGATGATCTCAGCGGAAAGACTCTTGCAAGTGCATCTTCTCTTGATAAGGAGATCACAGCAAACGGCGGAAACAAGGAAGCAGCTAAGGAAGTCGGAAAGCTCGTTGCTAAGCGTGCAGCCGACAAGGGTATCACCGAAGTCGTATTCGACAGAGGCGGTTATGTATATCACGGCAGAGTTAAAGAACTCGCCGACGGCGCTCGTGAGGGCGGCCTGAAGTTCTAAGTAAGGGAGGAAATCACTTTGGTAAAAACTGACGCACCTGTAACAGAGGTAGAGTTGAAGGAACGTGTTGTAGCCATCAACCGTGTTTCTAAGACTGTAAAGGGCGGCCGTATCTTTAAGTTCGCCGCACTCGTAGTTGTCGGTGACGGCAACGGCACAGTAGGCTTCGGCATCGGCAAAGCAGGCGAAGTTCCGGACGCTATCCGCAAGGGCATCGAAGATGCTAAGAAGAACCTTATCAAGGTTTCCCTTAAGGGCACAACTATTCCCCACGAGATCATCGGTGAGTATGGCGCAGGCAGAGTTCTCATGAAGCCCGCCGCTCCCGGTACCGGCGTTATCGCAGGCGGCCCCGTTCGTGCCGTTGTAGAGGCAGTTGGCATTAAGGATATCAGAACAAAGGCTCTTCGTTCCAATAATCCGTGCAACGTAGTAAGAGCAACACTTCAGGGTCTTGCCGCTCTTCGTTCGGCAGAGCAGGTAGCTGCAATTCGCGGCATCTCTGTTAAGGATCTTTAATGGGAGGGCAGCGAAATGACAATTACAATCAAGCTCGTAAAGAGTCTTATCGGCGCTAAGAAGGATCAGATCGCTACGGCTGATTCACTCGGCCTTCGCAAGATCGGCAACGCAACAACTCAGCCCGATAATCCTCAGACAAGAGGCAAAATCAAGAAGATCAGTCACCTCATTGAGGTAACTGAGAACGCATAAGCAAGGAGGTGCTCAAGATGAAATTGCACGAACTTTCACCGGCTGAAGGCTCCAAGAAGAGCGTTCGCCGCATCGGCAGAGGTCACGGTTCAGGCTGGGGCAAAACTGCAGGAAAAGGCCACAAGGGTCAGAAGGCAAGAGCAGGTCACGGAATGCGCCCCGGCTTCGAGGGCGGTCAGATGCCGCTCCAGAGACGTATCCCGAAGAGAGGCTTCAACAATATCTTCGCAAAAGACATCGTTGCTGTTAATGTTGGTACGCTCGAAAAGAAATTTGAGAATGGCGCGGTAGTAGATATCGAGGCGCTCAAAGAGGCAGGTGTACTGAAGAATTCTTTCGACGGCGTCAAGATCTTATCTAATGGTTCTTTGACTAAGAGCCTGACTGTTAAGGCTACTGCTTTCTCGAAGACAGCAAAGGAGAAGATCGAAGCTGCCGGCGGAAAGGCAGAGGTGATCTAATTGTTTAAAACGATTCAGAATGCCTGGAAACTTCCCGATCTCAGAAAGAAGCTTCTTTTTACACTACTGATTATTGTAGTGTTCAGATTAGGTTCCGTCATTCCGGTCCCGTTCCTCGACAGAGCGGCGCTTGAGTCTTTGATGGAGCAGTACTCCGGAAACAATATTCTCGCTTATCAGAATATGCTCGCCGGCGGTGCGTTCGCAAACGCTACATTGTTTGCAATGGGTATCACCCCATATATCAACAGTTCGATCATCATGCAGCTTTTGACGGTTGCTATTCCCGCGCTTGAGAATCTTGCAAAGGAAGGCAACGAGGGCAGAAAGAAGATCGCTTCCATCACAAGATATGTTACGGTGGGACTTGGTCTTATCCAGGGTACTGCTTATTATATCTTCCTTCGCCGTTCCGGCATTATCGTGTCGCAGTGGAAAGACGGCGGTTATGGTGTGTTCTCCTGCGCCGTTATTATCCTGACGTTTACCGCAGGTACGGCGCTTGTGATGTGGCTTGGTGAGCAGATAAATGTTCACGGCGTGGGCAACGGTATCTCGATACTCCTTTTTGCAGGTATCATTTCTCGTGCGTCCTATCTCATCACTCAGATCACAAGCTACTGGCAGATGGCTCTGAACGGTCAGACGAAGTTCTTCTTCTTCGTTCCGATCTACGTTGTGATCTTCTTCGCAGTGATCTGGCTGATAACTTTTATGAACGATGCAGAAAGACGTATTCCCGTTCAGTATGCTAAGCGTGTAGTCGGCAGAAAGATGTACGGCGGTCAGTCCACTCACCTTCCGATCAAGGTAGCTATGGACGGCGTTATGCCGATTATCTTCGCAAGCTCCATACTCTCGATCCCCGCAACGATCAACCTTTTTGTGAAGGCTGAGTCGGGCTTCTGGAAGAGCTTCTTCGATTTCTTCGATCCCACAAGCGTCGGTTACATGATCCTTTATTTCATTCTTATAATAATGTTCGCTTACTTCTATACGACAATTCAGTACAACCCCGTAGAGATGGCTAACAATCTACGTACAAACAACGGCACTATTCCCGGTATTCGTCCGGGCAGACCGACAGCAGATTATATTGCAAAGATCCTTTCGAGAATTACACTTATCGGCGCTCTTTTCTTAGCGGTTATTGCTCTTGTTCCGTCAATATTCGGCAAGATCTCCACGATGGGAAATATGTCGCTCGGCGGTACGTCCGTTATCATTCTCGTAGGTGTTGCACTTGAAACAGTTAAGCAGCTCGAATCTCAGATGATGATGCGTCATTACAAGGGATTCCTTGACTGATGAGAATAGGAGAACAATACTTATGAACATAATTCTTTTAGGTGCCCCCGGTGCGGGCAAGGGTACTCAGGCGGAGAAGATCTGCGAGTACCTCGGAATTCCTACCATCAGCACGGGTAACATTATTCGTGCAGCGCTGAAAAGCGGTACGGAAATGGGTCTGAAGGCTAAGGCTTACACAGAGTCCGGTCAGCTTGTTCCCGATGAGATCGTTATCGGTATCATTAAGGAGCGCCTTGCTGAGGACGACTGCAAGAGAGGCTTTATCCTCGACGGTTTCCCGAGAACCATTCCCCAGGCCGAGGCTCTGGACAAGATGGGCATCAATATCGACAAGGTTATCGATATTGAAGTTGCCGATGAAAGGATCGTTGGCAGAATGTCCGGACGCCGTGTCTGCGGCAACTGCGGCGCAAGCTACCACCTTGAGTATAAACAGCCCAAGGAAGATGGTAAGTGCGACCTGTGCGGCAGCGCCCTTGTTCAGCGCAAGGACGACCACCCCGATACAGTAAAGGCTCGTCTTGAGGTTTATCACAGCGAAACAGAACCGCTCAAGGATTTCTATTCAAAGCAGGGTAAGCTTGCGATAGTAGAGGGACAGGAAGAGGTATCTGACACTACAGCACTGGTGTTCAAGGAGCTAGAGTGATTTAGATGATAGTCCTTAAAACAATAGAGGAACTAAAAAAGATGAGGGCTGCCGGAAGAATTTCCCAAAGGGCACTGCGCCTTGCGGGAGCGGCGGTCGAGCCGGGAGTTTCTACTGCCGAGCTTGACAGTATTGTCCGCAAATATATCGAGGAGCAGGGGGCGACCCCTTCCTTCCTCGGTTACGGCGGGTTTCCGGCAAGTGCCTGCATATCGGTTAACAATGTGGTTATCCATGGCATACCGAAGGAGGACTGCATTCTTAAGCAGGGCGATATCGTAAGCATAGATGTGGGAGCGTATTTTGAGGGCTTCCACGGAGATAATGCGTGGACGTTCCCCTGCGGAGATATTACAGATGAAGCAGCGGCTTTGCTTAACGCCACTAAGAACGCTATGTTCGAAGGGATCAAGGCGGCAAAGGCAGGCGGCAGAGTCGGAGATATCGGCTATGCTGTTCAAAGGTATGCTGAACTTCGCAGTTACTCGGTGGTACGAGATTTTACCGGCCATGGAGTAGGTGCAAAGCTGCATGAAGCCCCAAATGTACCAAACTACGGTACGCCCGGCAGAGGGCCTGCGCTTATGCCCGGCATGGTAATAGCGATAGAGCCTATGGTAAACATGGGCACACACAAGGTCAAGGTGCTGAGAGATAAATGGACTACCATTACGGCAGACGGAAAGCTTTCGGCGCATTTTGAACACACCGTCGCAGTCACACCGGAGGGTCCGGTGATCCTAACGGACGCAGACTGAGCCGAGGTGATAAAGTGGAATACAATGTCGGACAAATAGTAAAGGCTAAAGCGGGGCGTGACAAAGAGGGCTTTTTCGTTATAATAGCAATTGACGGGCAGTTTGCCTATATTGCAGACGGCAGACATCGCTTGGTCGATAAGCCGAAAAAGAAAAAGCTGATACATCTTGCGCCGACAGCAAAAACGGCGCAGACGTTCGCCTCAAACCGTGAAATAAAACACGCATTGAGAGAGTTTCTGAGTGAGAATTAGGAGGAATGTTCTTTGTCTAAGCAGGATGTATTTGAACTGCAGGGTACAGTAACAGACGCATTGCCGAATACCAAGTTTAAAGTAGAGCTTGAAAACGGCAAGGTCATTGAGGCGCATATCTCAGGTAAGCTGAGAATGAATTTTATTCGTATTCTTCCCGGCGATAAGGTGACGGTGGAGCTTTCGCCGTACGATCTTACTAAGGGCAGGATCACATGGAGAGGTAAGTAATTACTCTTATATAATGTTACTTTGAGAAAGGAATGATTACACAATGAAAGTCAGACCTTCTGTAAAGAAAATTTGCGATAAGTGCAAGGTAATCAAGCGCAAGGGCAAGATCATGGTGATCTGCGAGAACCCCAAGCACAAGCAGCGTCAGGGCTGATTCGCACATCGCAAGTATTCGCAGATTTCGGAATTTTCCGTTATCTTGATTTGAGATAACGTTTTACTTATTTAGTGGAGGTGCAGATTATGGCACGTATAGCTGGTGTTGACTTACCGAGAGATAAGAGAGTTGAGATTGGCTTAACTTATATTTACGGTATCGGCCGCAAGACTGCAAGCGACATCATCGCTGCAACAGGCGTAAACCCCGACACTCGTGTAAGAGATCTGAGCGAGGAGGATATTTCTAAGCTTAGAGAGTATATAGATCACAACTGCCGCGTTGAAGGCGACCTTCGCCGCGACGTTGCATTCGATATCAAAAGACTTATCGAGATAGGCTGCTACAGAGGTGTTCGTCACCGCAAGGGTCTCCCCGTAAGAGGTCAGCGTTCGAAGACAAACGCTCGTACCCGCAAAGGCCCCAGAAAGACAATGGCTAACAAGAAGAAGTAAGGAGGAGATCATATGGCAGCACCTAAGGGCGCTAAAAAGGCAGTATCACGCCGCCGCCGTGAGCGTAAGAATGTTGAGAAGGGCGCAGCTCATATTCAGTCAACATTCAACAATACAATCGTTACTATTACAGATACACAGGGCAACGCTATTTCATGGGCAAGCGCAGGCGAGCTTGGATTCAGAGGATCCAAGAAGTCTACTCCGTTCGCGGCACAGACAGCAGCAGAAACAGCTGCAAAAGTCGCTATGGAGCATGGTATGAAGTCTGTTGACGTTTATGTTAAGGGCCCGGGTTCAGGCAGAGAGGCTGCGATCAGAGCATTGCAGCAGGCAGGCCTTGATGTTACAATGATCAAGGACGTAACGCCGATCCCTCATAACGGATGCCGTCCTCCGAAGAGAAGACGTGTCTGATCAAATATTGCGGAGGTGTAAAAACAATGGCAGTAAATAGAGATCCTATTTTAAAGAGATGCAGATATCTGGGCATCAGCCCCACGGTTGTTGGTATCGACAAGAAGTCGAACAGATTTAAGAACAACAACAATTCAAGAAGAAAGGTTTCCGAGTACGGAATGCAGCTGAAGGAGAAGCAGAAGCTGAAGTTCATCTACGGCGTACTTGAGAAGCAGTTCTATCACTACTACGAGCTGGCAGCTAAGATGGAAGGTCAGGCAGGCAACAACCTTATCGTTCTGCTTGAGTCCAGACTCGACAACGTTATTTTCAGAATGGGTCTTGCGTCAACAAGACGTGAGTCAAGACAGCTCGTAAATCATGGTCACTTCCTTGTAAACGGCAATAAGGTAGATATCCCCTCCTACAGAATCAAGGTTGGCGATGTTATTACTCTCAGGGATAAGAGCAAGTCAAGCTCCAAGTTTAAGGATAACCTTGAGCTTACAAAGAGCCGTGTAGTTCCGGCTTGGCTTGATGAGAACAGAGATGAGTACAAGGCAACTGTTACACGTATGCCTTCAGTTGAGGACCTCGACTACGATGTAGAGGCTCACCTCATCGTCGAGTTGTACTCCAAGTAATCCCATCCACACAAGTAATACACACATATCGGCACGCACCATTTGGTGCGCTGCCACCAATGTCAGGGAGGAGCCAACTTATGATAGAGTTTGAAAAGCCGAAAATAGAAACCGAGCTGCTTTCTAAAGACGGTAAGCATGGCATTTTTGTTGTTGAACCTCTTGAGAGAGGCTTCGGCAACACACTTGGCAACAGCCTTCGTCGTGTATTGCTCTCATCGCTCGAGGGCGTGGCCGTTAAGTCGATCAAGATAGACGGCGTGCTGCACGAGTTCTCAACCATTCCCGGCGTAAAAGAGGATGTAACTCAGATAATCCTTAACATGAAAGGCCTCACGGCAAAGCTCATGAGTCAGGGTGAGAAAAAGGTTGAGATCAGGGCGGAAGGACCTTGCGAGGTCACAGCCGCCAGCATTATGTGTGACAGTGAGGTTGAGATTCTTAACCCTGAGATGCATATCGCAACCCTGGGCGAAGGAGCGAAGCTTTTCATGGAGATCACCATGGACAGAGGCAGAGGTTACGTTCCCGGTGAACGCAACAAGCAGCTTGCTGACGAAACAGCGATCGGCACTCTTCCGGTGGACTCGATCTATACGCCTGTTTTAAAGGTTAATTATACGGTAGACAATACTCGTGTCGGTCAGATAACCGACTATGATAAACTCACACTCGACGTGTGGACAAACGGTGTTGTAAATGCGCAGGAGGCTGTATCTTTAGCAGCTAAAGTGCTCACTGAGCACTTGAATCTCTTTGTTGATCTGTCCGATAAGGCCTTCAATACGGAGATCATGGTAGAGAAGGACGACAAGGGTAAGGAGAAGGTACTCGAAATGACCATCGAGGAGCTGGATCTTTCCGTGCGTTCGTTCAATTGCTTAAAGCGCGCCGGAATCAACACGGTCGAAGACTTGACGAACAAGACAGAGAGCGATATGATGAAGGTCAGAAACCTTGGACGCAAGTCGCTCGAGGAGGTAATCGTAAAACTCCAGAGCCTTGGATTCAGTCTTCACAAAGAAGAGGAGTAAGCCTCTTATCCATTTTCAAGTAAGGAGTGACTTAAATGCCCGGAACAAGAAAACTCGGAAGAACCACAGCCCACAGAACTGCAATGCTCAGAGGTATGGTTACTTTCCTTTTTCAGAACGGAAAAATAGAAACAACTGTTACTCGTGCTAAAGAGGTTAGCTCTATGGCCGAGAAGATGATCACAATCGCAAAGAAAAACGATCTTCACAACAAGCGTCTTGTTATGGCTTTCGTAACAGATGAAGATGTTGTTAAGAAGCTTTTCGATGAGATCGCGCCGAAGTATGCCGACAGAAACGGCGGCTACACAAGGATCACAAAGACAGGTCCTCGCCGCGGCGACGCAGCTGAGATGGCGATCATCGAGCTTATCTAAAGTATATATTACTGCCTGCATCATTATGGTGGTGCAGGCAGAGTATCGATATTCCCGCCCGTGGCGCAGCCGGATAACGCAGCAGATTCCGATTCTGAAGAACGGGGGTTCGAATCCCTCCGGGCGGGCTGATATTCCGATCCATATTGGATCGGATTTTTTTTTCCAAATAAACGGTTATCAAAAATTGTTTACTAAAATTTCTTATTTATTGCAACTATTTTATTGCATTTTCCGAGATTATTTGGTATAATGTTACTGTGAGGTGGTAATTATGAGTACCGCAATTTTTGATAAGTCCGTGGAGTTTCTTGCACAAATTGCCTTATTCAATGAGTCATATTCAAAATCAGGGTTGGACAGAACTTTAACTAACCGTTTGGTACAAGCTGCTGCCGAAATGGGTACACATATCAATAACTCTGTGTATGGCAGCGATAAAACGGCTTTTAATGCATGTCTGCAGGATGCATTGAAATCATCGGTGGAATGTGTGTTCCTTTTAAAGGTGATCAGTTCGACCAATTTGTTTCCGTACGACTATGTGTTCCTGATTACTATGGTACAGGATATAAAAAATGTCCTGATTGCGTCTTTAAATGCTAACAAGCCTCAACCCGATCAAAATGCGCCTCAAAGTAAATGGAACAAATACAATAACGGTACGGCGGGACGCTTCTCTACATAAAATATTTCTATTTGTTTATGTGATTATAACTTCTGCCTGTGTTATGCGGAAATGCAGGCAGGGGTTTTTGTGTTTGTAAACGTTTTTATTGAAGATAAACGGAGGTGACGTAATGACCGAAAAAAAAGAGCCGATATTCGGATTCATAAAATGCCCTTACTGCGGGAATTTGACGAGGGCAGCTACGTATACTTGTCAGGCGTGCGGCGCTGTTATCAATCCTCGAACCGAAAGTCCCACCGAAACGTTTACTTCTCAAAAGAGAGGTGAGGCAGCGCATCAGCAGGGAGGGCAGACCTCAAGCGGTGTTAGCAGGCAGACGAGTGCGATAATGCCGCAAAATAGAGCGGACACGTTTTCGTCTGAAGGCCGACAAGCGGCAAACGGAGGCTACACCCAGCAGAACACAATTGCGGCCTCGCAACAGAATTATGCCGGGGTTGAAGCAGTTGGAAGAGATGTATTCTCCTCGGACAACAGAAAGGTTTATGGCAGGCAGTTTGAGGTTGGCAAACAAACGTCCGGCTACGAGGTGTTTTCATCTGAGAAAGATGCGCAGCGACGCAGTATAAACGAGCAGACTGTCAGCAGGAGTATCGGCGCAGATCAGAATCCGTATGAAAACAGCAGAAACGTTCACTTCATTGATGAGATTGGCACCGACATAGAAGAATATACGGCGAATGATATCTTCGAATTCAGACGTCACAGATTTGGCAAGCGCGCAGCCGATATTCTTGATCTGCTGATGGGCACAATGATCGCAGCTGTCGTATTGACGCTTGTGGCAGAGTTGGTTTTCACATCACCCCATGAACCTGTTATATTCGATGTTGTAACCGCTGCGTTTTCGGCGATAACACTGCTTTGTGTATTCACAATAAAGCGAACGTGGAACAAATCAAATGTATATTTTATGTCGGCGATAGTGATACTCTATTCCGTATTCATGATAATCGGTATTTTGGTGGCAAGCCATCCGGAGTATCGATCGGGAATGAGCGGCGGTTGGAATCACGCGATGGCATTGGAGCCAATGATGGTGTTTATTCCCATGGCAGCGATCGATGTTGTCAGCGGAGGTATAATAATATATATGGCGAAGCTGTATGCGCTTTGGGAAGCATATCAGCGGCGTGACGAGGATGCAGCTGCGGCGAAGCAGTCAGACGGAGAGTATTTCGAGGTTTACAAGAGCGGCGGCGAAAATGCGGAGAATCTTCAAGGGCAGTGAACACCGTCTGCCGAGAAAAGATATATTCACACATTGTGATCCAAAAACGGCGGCACACTTGAACGAGTCGGGGACATTATCGGCGTCCGGCGTCTGTGAACTTGAGTGACGCCGTGTGTTTTTTTATCTGTTTTGAAAATGCCCGATAAAAATTTTTTATCCGTATTCAGCTCTGTTGATTATTTTTCCGACATATGGTAAAATATATAGCGTAGATCAATTTAACAGGAGTGATAATTATGCAGTATACCTTCTCAGACAGAGTGCAGTCGCTGAAACCTTCTGCGATCCGAGAAATTTTTAAATATGCCGCCGACCCCACGGTTGTGTCGCTTTCTGCGGGCAATCCTGCTCCCGAAGCGTTTCCTGCAAGAGAGATCGCCGAGATCTCTGCCGAGATATTTAATACCGATCCGATATCAGCGCTGCAGTACAGCGTGACCGAGGGCTATGCGCCCTTGCGTGAATTCCTAACAGACTACATGAAGCGTACTCATGGCGTGGGAGCTGATTTTGATGATATCCTTATCACCTCGGGCGCTCAGCAGATCATGGATCTTGCTTCAAAGGCGCTTCTCAACGAGGGTGATGTCGTGATCTGTGAGAACCCTTCGTTTATCGGTTCACTCAATACCTTTCGCTCCTATAATGCCCGTTTGGTCGGTGTGCCGATCGAGAGTGACGGTATGAATATTGAGGCGCTTGAGTCGGCGCTTAAAAACGAGCCGAACGCAAAATTCATATATACTATCCCGAATTTTCAGAATCCTTCCGGCGTTACTATGAGCGAAGAAAAGCGTCATGCGGTGTATGATCTTGCCGTAAAATACGGCGTACTTATCATTGAGGACAACCCGTACGGCGATCTGCGTTTTTCGGGTGAATTTCTGCCGTGTATAAAGAGTTTCGACACCGATGGTGCTGTGATTTATGCGGGCAGCTTCTCGAAGGTGATTTCGCCCGGTATGCGCGTGGGTTATACGATCGCTCCGAAGGAGATCATTCAGAAAATGGTAGTCTGCAAGCAGGGACAGGACGTTCACACAAATATATGGTCACAGCTGGTGTGCTATGAATTCCTCACAAAATATGATTTTGACGCCCACCTTGCCCGCCTGCGCAGCATATATAAAGAGAAAGCAGCATACACTATGTCGCTGATGGACGAAAATCTGCTTCCGAATATCACATATCAGAAGATAGACGGCGGACTGTTCCTTTGGTGCAATTTACCGGAGCGAACCGATATGCAAAAATTCTGTATGGACGCAGTCAAAAATAAGGTTTGCGTAGTGCCGGGCAGCGCATTTATGGCGAATCCCGAAGACCGCACAAATTCGTTCAGGATAAATTACTCAACGCCCACGAACGAGCAGTTGAAAAAGGGCCTTGAGATCTTGGGAAAAATGGCAAAGGAGCTTTAAACAATGGAACAGACAACAGAGAAAAAGAAGGTAGTGTTCAGTGCAATCCAGCCCTCGGGTACGATCACGCTGGGAAATTATCTCGGCGCACTGAAAAACTGGCCGCTGATGCAGGACGATTACAACTGCATATTTGCGTTGGCCGATCTTCACACAATAACGGTAAGGCAGGAGCCGGCGCAGTTTCGCAAGCATATTTATGAGGCGTATGCTGCTCTGCTTGCGTGCGGGATCGATGTTGAAAAAAGCCTGTTTTTTGTGCAGAGTCATGTCAATACGCACGCACAGCTTGCATGGGTCCTGAATTGTTACACGCAGTTCGGAGAGCTGTCGAGAATGACGCAGTTCAAAGACAAATCAGCCAAGCACGCAGATAACGTAAACGCAGGTCTGTTCACATATCCGACCTTGATGGCGGCAGACATACTTTTATATCAGGCAGATCTTGTGCCTGTAGGCGCAGATCAGAAGCAGCATCTTGAGATAACGAGAAACATCGCCGAGAGGTTTAACGGGCTTTACGGCAATGTTTTCAAGGTTCCCGATCCATATATACCGAAGAACGGCGCTCGTGTTATGAGTCTTCAGGATCCGACTAAGAAGATGAGTAAGTCGGACGAGAATGTCAACGGATTCATTACGCTAATGGACGCTCCCGAAGTGATAATGAAAAAGTTCAAGCGTGCTGTGACTGACAGCGAGGCGCGCGTGGCATACGGCGAGGGCAAGGACGGCATAAACAACCTCATGAGCATTTACTCGACGATCACCGGGAAAAGCTTTGAGGAGATCGAAGCTGAATTTGACGGCAAGGGCTACGGCGATTTTAAGACTGCGGTCGGAGAAGCAGTAGTAGAGGAGCTGCGTCCGATAAGAGAACGCTATGACAAGTACATATTCGATAAAGCTTATATGCAGGAGTGCTGGACGAAGTCAGCCGAAGCTGCGCAGCGTTTCTCCCAGAGGACGCTCGACAAAGCCATGAAGAAGATCGGTTACGTTCTGAAATGATCTCATATATTAATTATCCCGCACGGAATTTTCACCGTGTGGGATTATTTTGTAAAAGGCTTTTGGCGGAAATGCTGTGTCACGGCGCAGGAAAATCAATTTTGGCAAACATAGCTAAAGTTTTTGTCAAACTTTTTTCAAAAAGTTTGCGGGGGATGGGGCAGAGCCCCATAAAAGCCGCTATGTGTGGATTTAAATAAAAAAGATAAAAAAGAAACACAACGCGCAGCGCAAAAATTTAACTTACCTTCACAAAAAACGTCATGAAAATCAGGCGCGAGGCGAAGCCAATGCGCTGGACGGAGAAACGAAAAATGACAAACTTTTAAAAAATGATTTCCGTGGTTACAGCAAGAGAGCTTTTTCGAAAAAAGCTGCGCAAAATACTTTTAATTATATAGTTTTTTACTCATGTTAAAGTCCCCGTTTCGATCAATAATGAGGTTTGAATTTTCCTGAGAATATGATATAATAGATATTGAGGTGATAATCATGTCGGATATTTACAGAATAATCAGGATCGATGAGCAGGATCACGGCTGCGAGGGGATTCCCGAGGGACAGCCTGTTCGTGATGATGTTGTTATCGAAAATGAGAACCACAAGGAATTCGTTATGCAGATAGAAGATTCGCTGCTTTACGAAAAGGAGCTTAACGAGGGCGACTGCTTTACGGTTGACGAAAACGGCGATATTGTTAAAGTGAACAAATGATACAGAGGCGAGTTGTGAATTTTGCCATATATATATTGTGTATGGCAGCGGTTTTGTGCGGCTGCGAAAGAAACGAAGCTGTACAGCTGCCCGAGGTCGGAATGGAAAATGCGTGTATACTCGGGTCGCAGCTTGATGAGCGGAGTATATTTTATTCGGACAACAGCGAATATATGTGGGAGTTTTTTGACTTTCGAAGCGAAGGAGAAGCGGGGATAGGACTTGATCTTGCGCACCCGAGCAACACATCGGAAAAATTCTGGATAAATCCTCCGAATACAGCTTTTTCTGAAATGTATTTTGGGATATTTGCAGGAATATCGGAAGAGGATATTCTGACGGTACGGACATACAAGCATCTGTCGGACGCAAAGGTCAGAAGCATATCTTTGTATTCTGAATACCTTGAAAAGCCTTCTTATACGTTTGAGGAGCTTCGGCTGACGGCAGATCTGAACGACAGTTCATTCAAGAGCGGAATGTATGTGATATGCGCCGAGATGCGATATCACGGAGAACTGTACAGCTGCAATCTGTATCTTGCGGTGGGCTGCGGCGGCGAAAAACAGAGTTATATATGCAGCGCTGTTTGTCATGATATTGCCCGGGACGGCGGCATAGCGCAGTGCAGCGCCAAGCTGGAAAAAATGATCGGCGAAGCGGGCGTGACAGCCGAAAACTCGCTTGACCAAAATGTGGCGTACCCGTTTGAAGCGGAAGGGAAGACTGAATTTGACACGCAGTACTGGATAAACAAGGCCGCCGAGATCGCAGCGGGATATGAAGATACATCAAATGCATTCAAGGCGTTGCTTGTTCACGATTGGATGACGTCGAATCTGCTGTTCGACCGATACAAGTCGAATGTGCTTGAAAGTCCGAGATATGTTTATTCGGATGGCGGCGAGGTTTCGGTGGATACATCACTGTATGTGTCGAAGACGTATGTTGGAGTATGCCGTGATTTTTCGGAGATATACGGAATAATGTGCCGCAGTCTTGGCGTGCCGTGCGTAGTTTGTATGTCGCAGGACAACAGCCACGCATGGAATGCGTTATACTTAAACGGCAGGTGGCGCCAAACGGACGTTACACATGATATTCGCCGCTACAGCGACAGCAAAAATGCAAATGATGTGAAGAATAACGACCCGTATTCTCTCTACTCCTACGATAATTTTTTTACCTACAACGAGGTGAAAACACCCGATCATCTCAGCAAATATCTTTTGCGGGCAGCGGCCAATTTACATTAACTTATAGTAAACATTATTGAAAAAATTCTATGTATAATAGAGTTGAGAATTTAGTTGTTTAGTGGGGAAGTACTTGACGCCAAATCGGATGAAATGTGAATCTGATTAGAGTTGTGAGTAAAACAATATTATTTCACGCTCCACTCTCCAAACTAAAAATAGTGTTTAGGAAAAAAATATGTCGTTTATGATAAGTAGCCGCTGCATCGCTGTGATACGGCGGCTATTAACCTTATGTCATCGACATGGATCCGGAGTATGGATACCGAATAGTTACATAAATTTTAATTTTACTATTGCAACATCGGGATAATGCTGTTATAATAAGAATGTTGGGTTCAAATTTACGAAAAAGGATGGTTAATTATGGTTAAGGCTATTGTAGGCGCCAACTGGGGCGACGAAGGCAAGGGCAAGATAACCGACTGCTTGGCTCGGGAGTCGGATATCGTAATCAGATTTCAGGGCGGCAGCAATGCCGGTCACACTATCATAAACAACTACGGCAAGTTTGCTCTGCATCAGCTTCCGTCAGGCGTTTTCTACGACCACACCACCAACATAATCGGCAATGGCGTTGCATTCAGCGTTGAGAATTTTGTGAAGGAGATGGCAAACCTCAAGGCGAACGGTGTTGAACCGAAGGTGATGGTATCCGACAGAGTTCAGATCGTTATGCCGTATCATATCGCATTTGACTGCTATGAGGAGGAGCGCCTCAGCGCTAACAGCTTCGGATCTACAAAGTCGGGCATTGCGCCTTTCTACTCCGACAAATTCGCAAAGATTGGATTTCAGATCAACGAGCTGTACGATGACATGGACGTGTTGAAGGAGAAGATCGCGCGAGTTCTTGAGATCAAGAATTCTACGCTTGTCAATCTTTATCACAAGGACCCGATCACTGTTGACGAGATCTACTCAAAGCTGATGGAGTACAAAGAGGCGATGGCGCCTTATGTTGCAAATACGTTCGACTTTATACATGATGCGCTCAAGGACGGCAAGACGATCCTTCTTGAGGGGCAGCTTGGTTCACTTAAGGATACCGATTTTGGTATTTATCCGATGGTAACATCTTCGAATACGATCGCAGGCTATGGTGCAGTAGGCGCAGGGATCCCGCCGTATGAGATCAAGGACGTTATTACGGTCGTGAAGGCTTATTCGAGCGCAGTTGGCGCAGGCGAATTCGTCAGCGAGATCTTCGGCGAAGAGGCTAATCTGATGAGAAATCACGGCGGTGACGGCGGCGAGTACGGAGCAACTACCGGCAGACCCAGACGCATGGGCTGGCTTGATCTTGTTGCAACACGTTATGGCTGCAAGGTTCAGGGAGCGACCGAAGTCGCATTTACGGTGCTTGACGCATTGGGCTATCTTGACGAGATCCCGGTATGCGTTGCATACGAGCTTGACGGCAAGCAGATCGACCATTTCCCGACTACTACTCAGCTCAAGCGCTGCAAGCCCGTTCTCAAAGTGATGAAGGGGTGGAAGTGCGATATTTCGGGTATCACGGAGTACGATAAGCTTCCGAAGGAATGCCGTGACTACGTTGAATTTGCCGAGTCGCAGATCGGCGTACCGATCACGATGGTATCGAACGGTCCTAAAAGAGAAAATCTTATTCACAGAAAATAATTATGTAATAACGGTCGGCGAGGATCTAGTCCCTGCCGACCGTTTTTTCGCTCTTTCATTTCAAGAAAAGGGCGGTATATATTCATAAAAAATTGATTTCCGTGGTTTTACGGCAGATCTTTGTTTACTTTTTAATAAGCGTTAGCCCGCCTTCTCCGTCAATCTCCACCAGATCGCCTTTTTTCAGTTCAAACGGTATCTCGGATCTTTCGATCGCAAAATACTTCTTCTCTTTATCAATGAATATTACCATCGTACCGTCAAATCGGTCTACCTTTAACCTTCTCATTTTTCATCACCTTATTGTATTAATTAACGTATTGGCAGCTCGCCGCAGATTTTCTCAAGCTCGTCTTTTGTATAAAGCAAAGACGCCGCCGCAAGCAGCGCATTTGACGTCATATACTGCGGAAATCCCAGTTTCTTCAACAGCAGCCGCCGCTTTTCTGCGCTGTTTTCCCGACCCGTCAGCCCAAGCTCATAAAAATCCGCTTTTGTCAGCTGTCTTTCTTTTTCCGCGTTTTCTCCGACTACGCTTGCGCCGCTTTGGAGAACGGCATTCACAAGGACCTCGTCTGTCATCCCCTCAACGCCCAGCAGCCCTTCCTTAGAGGGCGCAGGCTTTCGCCGTTCTTTTCCTTCGATTTCCGGGATATACGCCTGCTTTATGCTGCCGCTGCCGATCGCTCCCTTCAGATAATTTCGAATAACAAAACCGGCGCCGTCGCTGTCGGTCAGAAGGATGATGCCCCTCGTTTTCGCAAGCTCTCTTATCACAGCCCGCTTCTCCTTATCGCTGAAAACACGGAATCCGCCTGTTTCGATTATTGCCGTATCAAACAGCCCCGAAAGCCGCATTCTGTCGTATTTTCCCTCTACAATTATCGCTTCTTTAATGCGTATCATCGCCGCCGCCCCTCGCTCGAAATTATCAGCAGCTTCTCTATCAGAAGCTCCAGCAGCAGCCGCTTTGATGTGCGTGTGCTTTTCATCGCAATGTCAGTCTTTGCGATCTCGTTTATGCTTCGTCTGAGCGCGGCCGTTGTCGTCATGCGTGAATCACGCTCGGCATATCTTAGCTGAGCGTCGCTGTACTTGAACCATTTTTTCAGCTCCGCAGACCGAGCTCCGCTCTTGACCGCCATTCTGACCCTATAGATATTTACATACGATGACGCAAGAGCCGACATGATCTTCAGCTCGTCTTCGCGATTGTATAGAAGAGTATCAAGTACCTTAAACGCCTGAGCCGCTCGGTGGCTGATGACGGCGTTCGACAGATCGTAGATCCTCGATTCGAGATCTCTCGTAACAAGCAGCTTTACTGCGTCTTCGGTTATTTCTCCGCCGTCACCGCAGTATGAACACAGCTTCGACAGCTCCGAGCGCAGTCTGTTAAGGTCAACGCCGACATATTCGATCAGCAGATCTGCGCTTTTCTGCGGAAGAACAACGCTGCGTTTGCTTGCCCATGAGATCAGCTTCGTTTTGACAGCGGCAGGCGTCAGCTTCTTAAATTCAACAACCGTCCCCTTCGTCTGTATCAGAGACTTGAGCTTTGCGTCCTTCGAGCCGCCCGCAGCCTTGACTCCCTCGTTCTTCTCGGGCTTTGTGGGAAATGTAAATATCATCACCGTGTCGCCCGCAGCCTGTGATACGGTGTCAAGTATCTTGCTTGATTCGTCCGATTTTAACATCGTCATATCGAGGTCTTTTACAACAACAACGTTGTAGTCTGCGGTGAAGGGGATCATCTGGGCTGCAGCCTCAAATTCCTCGACCTTAAAGTCGCCGGTGAATTCATGGTAGTTGAAGTCATCGGGCTTTTTTCCCGCAGTCTTTGCAACAAGCAGATCGGTGTAGTGCGCAACAAGCATTTTTTCATCGCCGCAAAGATAATAGAGCGTTCCGAAATCGCCCCGCGACAGTATTTTCTTAAAATCAGCCTCGCCGATAATCGGCATGATACTCACCGCCTTCTGTGGAATGGTTATCTCACGTTTTATCCTGCTTATTAATATCGCTGCACATCATACGTCAATCCGTCTTCACGGAATTTGATCGTAACGCAGCTGTTTTCGCCGCTGATATCGACTATCCGGGTATCACTCCCGAAATCCCACTGCGCTGAGTCTGACGACGTCACAGCGATATCAGGGTTGAATCTGCCGATCGGGACGCTTTCGCCGCTGCCTTCACACAAAAGCACGGTGCAGCCGCTGTATGTTATCAGTTTGCAGACGGCATCATCATATTGAAATACGTCTACACAGCTGCTGCCGAGCTCATAGCCCGATCTATCCCCGACAACTTCCACACTGCCTCCACAGTATTCGTACCACGAATAATATTTTCTGCGAATTTTATCATCTGACACGAATACTACATCGGGCATAAATTCATATGAAAGCCGCCGTCCGTAATCATTTTTATACCCGAACGGCGAAATGTCGATCAGGAATGCGGGAAATTCATATTGCGAAAGACTAGACTTCAGTCTGCCGTAATTTTTCGGGCTTCCTGCGCACGAGATCACGGCGCAGCTTTCCGGAGTCGTTATCACTGCGGATATCCCGTCCGCCAAATTGGTTATTGTTAATTCGGCTGTGTTTGCGCTGTATGCCGTTTTTGCGGCGATCGCTCCGAGCAAAACAGCCGTTAGTGCAGCTGCGCTCCGTCTTGTATATGAGGCCTTGTGGGTAAATATATAAACGCACGACACACCGGCAATGAATATTGATACACAGTAAAAATAAAACGGATCACGCACAAACTCGAATGCAAACGGCATCTCCGACAGCCAAGCCGACACCGCCAACGCCCAGCGCGCGCAAAGCCCCGCAGCCAAAGCGGGAAGAACTGCTGCCCACGAAAGCCCTGCTGCCGCCGCAGCTCCTCCGAGAGCTGCGCCAACCATCATCACGCCGGTTACAGGCAGGATCAAAACATTTGCGGCGATAGTATACGGCGAAACGACCTTTACCAGCGTAAGAACGAACGGCAGAGAGCCCATAACTCCCGCGGCGGACGATGAAAAAAGCGAAACAAATGCCTTTGCTGCTCCGCCTTTGATCTTCAGTGCTGAGCACATCTCACTGTAAATTCGCGTTCCGAGAAGTATTTGCGACGCAGCAGCCGCAAACGACCACAACAATCCGACGTCGCCGCCCGCATACGGGTCGGCATACAGAATGATCGCAGCGAGTCCGAGAGTATTGAGCGGATCGGCAGAGCTGTCGAATATCTCCGAAAGCATAGCGACCAAAAACACCACAAGCGCTCGCCGAACGGAATAACCGAAGCCTGTCATCAGCGCAAACGTCAGAACCGCCGCAAACCGAACGGCACACGACTCATATTTATTCTTGATGAAGATATCGGTAATAGTAAAAACGATCCCCGCTGTCACCGCAAGGTGCATTCCAGATACGACCAGCAGGTGCATTATCCCAAGCCCCCGAAACTGCCGCTTTATATCGGAGTCGATAAACTGTCGCTGCCCCGTCAGGACTGCGCTGCAAAGCGACGCTTCATCATATGATAATAATGAAAACAGTGAACGCACTATTTTATCCCTCAGCGCATATAAATGCTTGATCGGCGTGAAAGATGTGTTTTCGATGTATTCAAACAAGCTGTCATCATACTTTGAAACGTAAGCTTCAAGAAAAATATGCCTTGCGTTGTAATATGATGTATAGTCTATGTAGTCATCGTCATACACAATACTCGTCAGCGTACATTTTCCCGTAACCTTGTCAAATACACTGCCCTGCGCTGCGGAATCCGAGCTTATCTTAATGTTCAATCGAGCGGGACTGCCGTTTATGGAGATGGTTTTGACGGTGAAGAACGTTGTCGTTCCGTATGTATAGGGCGTATCGGTTATGACGCCCGAAAAGCAGACGGTTTGTCCGTCGAATTTATCCAAAATGGGTTTTCTGATAAGTAAATCGGCGCAAAAAAACGCACTTGCACAAACTGCGGCGCTGAGCATAAAAACGGCGGCGGGAACAGTCTTTTTCCCAAAACACAGCCGCAGGCAAAACAGCACTGCGGCAAAGCTTGCGCACACTGCGGCTTCGACAGCAGGTTCAATATGACCCAAAGCCGCAGCCGATGCAGCAGCCAATGCTCCAAAGCCAACACAGGCAAGCGGTCTTTTCATAAACAAACTCCTAAATCAGGCAATTCTTCCGACTAATGAACTTCGGTAAGTCAAAGCTTGCCCGAACATCTATCCGCTTTGAAACGGGCAGCGTCGGTATACGAATTTCCGCAGCTATTCCCGCCTTTTCAAATCGGCTCAAAATACGATCATTTCGGGAACACGGGCAGTTTCTCGAGGAAGATGATATCGTCACGGTCGGCAGCTTCGCCCTCTGCAAGAACGGCAGCCTTTCCAACAACGATTCCGCCCGAGCTTTTTACGATCTGTTCCAAGACCTCAAGTGAAGCGCCCGTGCTGATAACGTCGTCAACGATCAACACTCGCTTGCCGCGCAGCCGCTCGGAGCGAGCTTTTGCAAGGTAAAGCGTCTGGACAGTCTTCGTTGTAATGGACTGAACCTCAAACGAGATGGGGTCGGTATCGTATAACTTTATTGATTTGCGTGCTATCTCATAATCACCGCAGCCCTGACGAGCTATTTCAAAGCAAAGCGGGATCCCCTTTGCCTCAGCCGTTAGGACAATATCATGTTCGGGGCATTTTTTGAGAAGAGCGGCAGCGGCAGCAGTGGTGATCTCAACATCGCCAAACATAACGAATGCCGCAATGTCAAGGTGTTCGCTAACCTCGCACAGCGGAAGTTCCCTCTGAAGTCCTGCAATTTCCATTTTATAAGATTTCATTTTCAAACCACTTTCTTTATTAAAATTTGCCGTTAAAAAAGCGGCCTATCATATGCTTTAGCTTTCAGATGATTTTTTCGCCCATAGTCTTTCCGCCGAGCATATGGAAATGGATATGCTTAACGGTCTGACCTGCGTCCTCACCGCAGTTGTTGATGATCCTGTAGCCGTTCTGAAGTCCGAGCTTATCCGCAATGACCTTGGACGCGAGGAAAGCTCTGCCGACAAGATCGGCGTCCTGCTCCGTTAGGTCATATGCGCTTGCGATGTGTTTCTTCGGCACTATCAGCACATGAACGGGCATCTGAGGATTAAGATCGTTGAATGCAACAACATGATCGTCTTCATAGACCTTGGTTGAAGGGATATTGCCTTTAATAATTTCGCAAAAGATACAATCCATAATAATTCTCCTTTTTAGCCGATACAGCAGTCGGTATAACCGCAGATCATGTCCCCGCCCTCTATAGGCTGCGGGTTACATATTCCGATCAGTGAAGAGCACAATTTCCCGCTGAACGGAATGCAGACCTAAAAGCAGATCTTTAATACTGCGCCATTATCGGCGATAATTCGCATAGCGTACATCAATATCATAGCACATAAGCGAACTAAAGTCAAACAAATTTCCGATGTCGCACACGGCTTTTGAATGAGTAAAAAAACTATTGATTAAAAGTTTTTTGCGCAGCTTTTTTGAAAAAAGCTGCCGAGGGTGTGGAGGTGCGGTCTGCCGGTCGCCAAGCGGCGAAGGGCAATACGCGCACATAGTTTTGCGAAAGCTCTAATTTTGTGCCCGCGCCAAACTGTATCCCTAAGGACGGTCAGAGGTGGCAGACGTTGCCGCAGGCAACAGCACCGACCGAGGCGGCAGGTGAGAACCAATATCATTAACTTAAGACTTTAGCGTCGCCTTGGGGCGGCGATGTGAACTTGGTTCAAGCCGCGGATGAGGGGCATTTTAATAGAAAAATGCCCCTTAGTTTCATATCATATTAAACTGTAGCAAACAGAAAATATCCCGACGAGTTCGGAGCGCGCGAGCGCATATGACTGTGTGATCGTTTTGGCAATGCGAAGTGCGTGATCTTGTGAAGCAGACAGTCCGCACAGATGACCAAGCGTAAGATGCTGTACGCAATGCTGCCAACCGAATTATACAGATGACGGTGCGATGAGCCGAAAAACTTACAACAATGAAATACACTACATTTTCTTGTCGCTGCGGCCAACCGTTTTATCGTAAACCTCGCCCGCAGTGCCGCTGTAGGACGACGATGCGCTGCCCTCCTTTGTCTTTCCGCTCTGAGCCGTCATTTTGCTTGACGTACCCTGCTTTGACGCCGATGACATCGGCACGCTTGATGTGCTCGACTGATCCTGCGCTTTTGGAGCGTCGGATGTGCCGTTCTGCGCCGCCGTTCTCTCTGCGGGGCTTGCCGCAGTTTTGATCGCCTCGCTGCCTGACGCCGTCATCATGCCATTCGGGTCGGTCGTGTAGCTGCCCTTGGGGAGAAGCTGCGATATCGGAACGATCGTGTAACCCTGAGACTTGATGTAGTCGATCACCTTCGGCAGCGCCTCCGGCGTGTTCTTTGCGCCGTTGTGCATTAGAATAATTGCCCCGGGGTGCAGATTATCCTTGACCCTTGTCAATATTTCGTCAGGCGACGGATCCTGCCAGTCGAGTGAGTCTATGCTCCACTGCACGCAGTACATATCAAGCCCCTTCACCGTGTTGACAACGTTGTTGTCATAATCGCCGTAGGGTGGTCGGAACAGCGTCGGACTAACGCCCGTCAGCTTTTCGATCTCTCCCGAGCAGGTCGTGATCTCGCTTTTTATTCCCTCAATGTCGAGCTGTGTCATGTAGGGGTGGGTGTCTGAGTGGTTGCCGATATCGTGACCGGCCTTGAAGATCTTTTTCACATCGTTGGGATATTTGCGTACCCAGTCGCCAACGAGAAAAAATGTGCTCTTTACGTTCTTTTCATTTAATATGTCCAGCAGAGGCTGAGTGTATTCGTCGCCCCATGCTGCGTCGAAGCTGAGGCTGACCTTCTTTTCTTCCGTTCCGACATAATAAATAGGAACACTGCGGGCTTCTGTGTTCACTGCGACCGCCGTGTCGCTTCTCTTATATGCCGCAGCAGTCACACCGGTTATCAGAACAGCTGCGGCAGCAAGCGCCGCAATGCGCTTTCCCGTTAATATAAAAACCTTCATATGCCGTTACCTCCAATGGTATTATTTGCATTTAAGTATATTCATCGCGCCGCGGCTTTATTACGATAATTTTAGCTTCCGAAAATGCGGTCCGCTTAAATACATATCGATAAATTTATCGATGATGGAAAAATAACCAAAAATACACCGAAAAATTTTTTACCGAAATTATTGTTTAAACTTGAATTACTGTTTGTGATGTTGTATAATAAGAATTGTCAGAAAACGGTCGGATTTTAGCAGTAAAATAAGAACGGGAACAGTTCGGGGCGTTTTGTTATCGTTTTTGTCTGTTGGAAGCGTGCGTATTGTTTATCCGCTGCAAATGTATTCGCTGTTATTTGTGAATATTGACGGATAATTTGCACATTACTATATTCAGAACACGATAATGGCGATCGATCCGACAGATAGGCGATACTCGATATCTGCTTGTCTGTGGTGTGCGGATCATGCCTTATGCCCAAGAGATAATTGTTCTCGGATTTTTTATCTGTTGCCGCGCAATGTCATGGGCTTGTGCGGGAGAGGCGTATGTGTTTGGCTGTCTGTAAATTTGCAGATGTATTTATCTGCGGATTTGCCGATAAATCAATGTGTGCGTTTTGGGGTTTATGCTGATTTTGCACTAATACATAAAACAAAAGCAAGAATCAAGCAAAATTTCTGCTAAAGTCCTATTGACCTATATACGGCATTTTTGTATAATAATATATGGAAAATTATTTTATACAAAGAGCCAAATGGCGACATACGCCAAAAAAGATAAAGAAAAGAGGATGTAAATGAGCGACTACATTGACGAGACTTCTTTGACGGACGAAGAAGTCGCTGCCGCAATCGCCGAGGCCAGAGCGAAAAAGGCAGCGAAGGCAAAAAAAGCAAGCCTCGAAAAGCCCGAGACCTCGGACGATGAGCCAAAGCAGGCGCAGAGCATTGACGCCGGATCCTCAGACGATCTTTTGAACGAGAGCAGCGCTGCCGCCGCAGAGGAAGAGGAAGACTCGCCTGCGGTCAAAAGCGCAAAGGACTTTTCAAACGCTTTCGCAGCGGCGAAGAAGAAGCGTGAGCAGGACCTGCTTAAGAAGAAGGAAGAAAGTCGTGTTGATGAGGAAGAAGACGAGGCCGAGAACGAGTCTGCCGTGATACTTGACGCAGATGATGCGGATGACGCCGAGTTCGAAACCGATGACGAGGACGATTACGAGGACTACGACGAGGAAGACGAGGAAGAATCCGAAGAGGATTATGACGAAGAAGACGAAGACGATGACGAAGAAGAATTCGACAACGACGGGATCTTTGAAACCGATGACGAAAACGGCGAATACAACACCGCTGCCGTGATTGATGATGACGGCGACGAAGAAGATAGCGACGATGATGACGATGAAGATGAAGATGAGAACGACAGCACGTTCTCAACAAAGACGAAGGTCATTATCGGAGTTATCATAGCAGTTTTGGTTATTGCGATAATTGCCGCAGCTGCTTTCTTCATGAAGAATACAGGCAGCAACGCTGGCGGCGATAAACCGACTGCCTCAGCGTCAAACGGAGAGATAACGAGCGTTCGCTTTGAGGAGTCATCTGTCAATATTCAGGTGGGTCAGACAGTTCCGCTAAAGCTTATTGTGGAGCCTGCCGATGCAACTGACAAGAGCTTCAAGCTCAAGTCGAACGATATGGGCATTGCAAAGGTAAACGAGAAGTGCGAGGTTATCGGTATTGCGTCGGGCAGTACAACTGTTACGGCAACGCTAAAGAGTAACCCGACAATGACTGCGTCGATCGTTGTAAACGTTATTGACGAGGAGCAGAGCACACTCAACACCTACAACAAGTTCATCAACTCGATCCTTGACGGTTCGACCGACATCGATCTGCAGTCCGACGAAGACACAGATGAAAACACCGAAGAAAACGGCGAGGAGCAGACCGAAACCGACTCCGATGTTAATTCGGACAGCGATACCGATACAAGCAAAACACAGAAGAAATCAACTCATACACTTACAGGCAACAAGATCCGCGATCTTGACAGCGACGGTAGCTTGGAGCTTGCGCTTTATTATGAGCCGAGCACCGACAACGCCGAGCCTCTTGTTCGAGTGTTCCACATGGTGAGCGAGGACGACACCGACAGCGAAGAGGAGACCGACTCCGAGCCTGAACAGCTCTATGACGAGTTTGGCAACCCGATCGAAGCTCCCGAAACAGACACTCAGACCGAAACCGATTCCGCAGCCGGATCCGACAATGAGCCGAAGGCACCCGCCGAGAAGACTCTCCGTGAGATCGACCAGACAAGCGAGCTGTATTCGGCCTGCAAGGCAGCGCTTGAGGAAAGCTCCGCAGATGACGCATGGAATACAAGCTTTGTTCAGGTAAAAGAGAACGAACAGACAACAGCGAAGGTACAGATCCTTTCGGAAGGCTACGCCGCTCCGACTTATACCTATGAATCGGAAGACGAAAAGATCGCAACAGTCGACAAGCAGGGCAACATCAAGGGCGTTAAACCCGGAACCGTATTCATTACGGTAAGTTCGCCGCTCAACAGCGAAGCAGTGGCGAAGGTTAAGGTTCGTGTTAAGGACGATACCGACCTGCTTGAGGATTACCTTGCAGCTATTCCGACAGTTGACAGCACAAACGACAGCGTGTTCCCGACACAGACGCTCACAGGCAAGGCGATTGTTGATATTGACAATGACGGCGTAAGCGAGCTGCTTGTGCGTCTGCGCTACAGCGACAACGTTGAGGTCATCAACCTTGTTAAGGTCGAGAACGAGAAGTGTGTCGTATACAAGACCTATAACAACCTATCCGACCTTTACGAATACAACGAGGGCAGAGGCTCCTACAGCAATGCGATCCTTATCCACTATACGACAGGCAAGGTTTGCATGGACTATAAGGCGGCTGTTGAAAAGGAAGGCTCCAAGTCGAAATCGACAGAGGAGAAGATACTCACGATCGAGAGCGGCGGCAGCCTGAGCGAGATGGTGAATTTCCGTACAACGACCGATGTGACCACAAAGACAGTTACCTCCGAGGTTGACGCAGCGTCTTCAAGAAACGATACAGACACCGAGGAGATCGACACCGACATCTTCTATGATGATACCGACAGTGACGAGATCACTTCACCCGCTGACGGCGATGAAGATACAGACGGTACTTCGTCTTATGTTGATGAGGACAACGACGGTTATGACGATATTACTGGCGAGTATTTCGGTTCATTTGCAGCCGTTGACTTTGATGATATCGCCGACAACGGAATTAACCTCACGGCAAACAAGCCTGTTAAGGTTCTGCCTTATGCAGTGGGCGCGCCCGGCGATGATGACGATGACGAAGATGACGACGCGGCAATTGCCGATGATGACGATGACGACGACGATACAACGACCTCTCAGCGTGATGACGATGATACAACATCTAAGGTTACGACCGAGGTTACCGAAGAGGTTACAAAGTATTTCGTAAATGGTACTTCCGTAGAGAAGGGTGTATACGAAGAAGTGGTAACGCAGTACACTGCAACATACAGCGTATGGAATGCATGGGAAAGCGTATACCAGTAACAATATGAAGTGACCGATAAAAAGGGGCGCAGTTTTATACTGTGCCCCTTTTTCAGACGCTGCGAAAAGTCCGTATAATAAAGGTTATGCAGCCGTAAAAAGATTTCTGTGTATTTTATGCACGGCTTTTGAACAAGTAAATAAATTGTGAACTCAGCTGTTATCTTCCATACGTTCGGCACATTGGTGACGGCTTGCTTACGCTCGCCGACCACCTCGTGCCTGCTTTTTGTTAACGCCGGTTACAATTTGTTGCTTCGCTTGCTATTATTTCTCTATTTCTTAATTTTTTGCTTGACTAAAACTGCTTTGTGGGGCTGCGGTCTCGGCTGCCGCCTCGGTCGGTGCTGTTGCCTGCGGCAACGTCTGCCACTGGCAGACCGCACCCCACACCCTCGGCAGCTTTTTTGAAAAAAAGCTGCGCAAAAAACTTTTAATTAACAGTTTTTTACTCGTTCAAAAGCCGTGGGATTTTATGCCTATTAGCTTGACAAATGCCGAGGTGAATGTTATAATATGAAAGCAAAACTGAAATTCGTTTTCATATTTGATATATCATGGAGGATAATTATGAGAAGCTTTTTAAAAAAAGCATTGGCGGCGTTTATCGCTTTTTCATTTGCTGCGGGATCGCTCGGAGGTTGTGCTCCGAAAACCCCGAATGAAAAAACAAACTTTCAAACCGGCGACGAGGCAGGTAAATTGAGCATCGTTGCAACCATTTTTCCCCAATACGATTATTCACGCAGCATTGCGGGAGATCTTGCCGATATTACTATGCTTATCGGACCGGGTGAGGAATCCCATACCTTTGAGCCGACTCCGCAGGACATCATCAAGATCCAAAACGCCGATATCTTTATTTATACAGGCGGCGAATCCGAGTCGTGGGTCAACGGGATACTTGGCTCTTTTAATACAGAGAATATGCAGATAATCAATATGATAGATATTTGCGATACTGTTGAGGAAGAGATCGTAGAGGGTATGCAGGCAGACGAGGAGGAAGAAACTCATGAAGCCGAGGAGAAGGAGCTTGATGAGCACGTATGGGCTTCTGTCGATAATGCTCAGATCGTGTCGCAGGCAATTGCAGATGCGCTGTGCGAAGCTGATGAGGAGAATGCGCCTGTCTACAGAGAAAACTGCGAGAAATACCTGTCGCAGCTTTCTGCGCTGAAAAAGAAGATATCACAGACGGCTGCCGGCGGCGTTCGCAGTACAGTCGTATTCGGCGACAGATTCCCTGCGCGTTATTTTGCAGACGAGTTCGGACTTGATTATTATGCTGCTTTCCCGGGCTGCGCCGAGCAGAGCGA
>CACZCM010000003.1:45035-64696 GCA_902779615.1 uncultured Ruminococcus sp.
TTTCAAGATCGAATTGTCTAACGGAAAGGTCGCCGAAACGATCGCCGAGAGCACCGATGCAGAGGTGATGACATTCAATTCCTGCCACAACGTAACGATGGAGCAGTTTTTGGACGGCGTAACATATATTGATCTGATGGAGCAGAACTGCGCAGCGCTGGAGAAGGCGCTGTATTAATGGAATAAATGATTATTTAATAACAATTCGCCGATCAAATTTATGAGATCGGCGAATTTCATAATTAGTGTAAGTTATTGCGCGCTTAAACGTAAAACTATTGTATGTTCAGCGCCCTGTTTTTTGGGGCAGGAGCAATATCAATGGCAGATTAGTTTGTTACTGCCCGAACGTGGTCCGCTGCTGTTTTGATGTTGTTTGTTTGCAGCAGGCTGTAATTATCGGTTTACTTATTTGGTTCGTACGGTACGCCGCTGACAACAGCGGTTACAATTGCATTGATAGTATTTATGTCTAAACCGATATTTTTTAGTGATTGGATCAAGGCTAATACCTCTTCTTGGCGCATAACTTCGTAATCATCTGACATTTTCTCACCTCCTTATTTTTGTAATTTTTGTCTGTTATAATTAAAAGCTCTGCTTTCCATAAGCAGACACAAGCTTTAAGCCTATGCTTATATAATACAATGCTTTTTGAAAATATGCAATAGTTTAAAATGTATTTTTTTTAAAATGTTATTGAAATTTGCGTACTTGTTCTTTCCAAAAAAAATCATTTTTCCTGTTGACATTTCGATAGAAATCGTGTATAATACCACTGTAAACGAAATTGATTTACAGTTACTGCGGGGTGTTGGCAGTGGATAAATATTATGATCTGTCAAGGCTTCTCGATTTTTACGGAGAAATGCTCTCCGAAAGGCAGCGGCTTGCAATGCAGCTTTATTACAACGACGATCTTTCACTCAGCGAGGTTGCGGAGGAACTGGGGATCAGCCGTCAGGGAGTTCGGGCTTCGCTTAAAAAGTCGGAGGAGATCCTGCGCCGTATGGAGTCAAAGCTGCGGCTTTGTGAAAGGTTCGATAAATCACTCCGGGACTTTCGCAGACTGCGTTCATATGCAGAAAAGATCCATGCCAAAGGTGAAGAGATCTGTGATGAACAGCTTTTGGAATATGCCGATGAGATAAACTCGTTCGTTTTGTCGATCGAGAAGATTATGTAAATATATCTTGTTTTCCGGATAAAGAGGTGAGATCATGGCGTTTGAAGGACTTTCCGAAAAACTTGGAAATGCGTTTAAACGATTGAAAAATAAAGGTAAGCTTACCGAAAACGACGTTAAAGAGGCTATGCGGGAAGTACGGTTGGCGCTTCTCGAGGCTGACGTTAACTACAAGGTAGCTAAGGAGTTTACCGCAAAGGTTACGGACAGAGCAGTCGGTTCGGACGTTATGGAAAGTTTGACTCCCGCTCAGATGGTCATTAAGATCGTTAACGAGGAGCTGACGCAGCTGATGGGCGGCGAAGAAGTCCGTCTGAATTTTCCAAGCAAGCCGCCGTGCGTCATAATGATGTGTGGACTTCAAGGCTCGGGTAAGACGACGCACACCGCGAAGTTAGCGAAAATGCTTAAAAAGCAGGGGCATCGTCCGCTGGCGGTCGCTTGCGACATTTATCGTCCTGCCGCTATCGATCAGCTGAAGGTCGTTGCGGAGCAGGCGGGAGTACCTGTGTTTGAAAAAGGGACGCAGAATCCAGTGAAGACTGCGCAGCAGGCTATTAAACATGCCCGCGACTATGGCAACGATATTGTTATTCTCGATACGGCAGGCCGTCTGCATATTGACGAAGAGCTGATGGGCGAGCTGAAAAACATTAAAGAAGAGGTCAGCCCTCAGGAGATCCTGCTTGTTGTTGACTCGATGACCGGTCAGGACGCCGTTAATGTGGCAAAGTCGTTCAACGATCTGCTTGACATTACGGGAGTCGTAGTGACAAAGCTGGACGGCGACACAAGAGGCGGCGCAGCGCTGAGTATCAGAGCTGTTACGGGGAAACCCATTAAATATGCGGGTACGGGCGAGAAGCTTGACGACCTGGAGATCTTCCACCCCGACAGAATGGCGTCCAGAATATTGGGAATGGGCGATATGCTGACGCTTATCGAGGAAGCTGAAGAAAAGCTTGACCGAAAAAAAGCCGAACAGATGGCTGACAAGCTGATGAAAAACAAGATGGACTTCAACGACCTTTTGGAGCAGTTTGAGCAGATCCGAAAAATGGGACCGCTTAAAAATGTTCTCTCGAGGCTTCCCGGAATGGAAAAGCAGCTTCAGGACGTTGACGTTGACGAGAGGCAGCTTGACAGGATCGAGGCGATCATTCTCTCAATGACGCCGGAGGAGAGATCAAAACCGTCGGTTATCAATCCGTCGAGAAAAAGAAGGATCGCAGCAGGCTCGGGTATGAAGGTAGAGGACGTCAACCGTCTGATAAAGCAGCTCGAGATGATGCAGAAGATGGTCAAGAAAGTAACCGGCAGAAAGGGCAAGAAGAAATACAAGCGTTTGCCCGGACTTGGCGGAGGAATGAACGGCATGGGCGGTATGAATTTCTAGGGAGGCACTGATTAAATCGAGTGCCCATATCGCGCAGTCAGATTTTTAGGCAAATCGTTCGAAAAATCCGCAGGAATACTGACGTATTTCAAGGCTTTTGAGGGCGATTTGACAAAAAGATGCAAGTGAGATGGGTACTCAGCCCACAAGGCGTGATTTATTCAGTGACTCCCCAGTATCTTCGCCGATGAGTTTTTAAAAGTTCTGCTTTCAATAAGCAGAAACAAGCTGTAGGCTTGTGCGTTCAGCAGGGTATTTATACCCCTATTTAACGCGAGGCGGAGGACATTTCCTCTGCCGTTATTACGGTTTCATGCTGCGGAGAGATCCGCGGTTGAAATAATAGGGCGGGACAGCCCGAATAAACGCCTGCGGCGTAGTCGGAAGATCGGCACAAAGCAGGAAGCCCGGCGCTTTTGGCAATGGGCAGTTCATACACAGTTGATTTGCAGCGGAGGTGAAAGTGATGGTTAAGATAAGATTGAGAAGAATGGGTGCCAAGAAGGCTCCGTTCTACCGTATTGTAGTTGCTGACAGCAGATATTCCAGAGACGGAAGATTTATCGAGGAAATCGGTTATTACAACCCTGCTGCAGAGCCCACAGTCTTCAAGGTCGATGCCGAGAAGGTACAGAAGTGGATGGCTACAGGCGCACAGCCGACAGATACAGTAAGAGCTTTGCTGAAGAAAGCAAATGTAATTGGGTAATTTCGGCTGTCTTTGCTGCAGAAGGGATCTGCAAATAATTCAATCGGAAAGGAAAACTTTAGATGGAAGAATTGCTTTTGACTATCGCCAAGGGGCTTGTTGAACAGCCTGACGCAGTCAGCGTTGAGGCAGGCGAGCCGAACGAGGATGGTGCTACAGTGTACCATATCCATGTTGCTGAGGACGATATGGGGCGAATCATCGGAAAGCAGGGCAGAATTGCCAAGGCTATCCGTACGGTTGCAAGGGCAGCGGCTATCAGAAAGAACATCAAAGTGGTGGTTGAGATCGACTGATAATGTTTGCTGAACCTACAGCAAAAGCAGCGGCGCCACACGCCGTTTGCAGCTGCGAGTTGTGATCGCAGCTTCTAAAATATCGGAAGTCACGGCTCCCTCGCAAAGCTCTTGAGCCGCTATGTGATATCCGGTATTTAATTATCCAGCATTTTTCAAAAGAGAAGCCGTGCGGTGAATGCCGTTCGGCTTTTTTAAATAGGTCAAGTCTGTTTTGTGAAGTTTAGTTTGAAAGGAAGTATATGAAATGGCTTTTGTTGGTTTTTCTTTGATAATTATATTTTTCGTTGTCGTCCTCTTCGGAATATTGCTCATGGGAGTCGGTATATTTGTCCTTAACAAGCAGGGAGGAGAAGAAAAAAACACAAAAAAGACAATATCGATCATCAGCGTAAGTTTCGGCGCAGTAATCATTATTGCAGCGATAATAAGCGCGGCTTGTTCTGTAAGAAAAGTGATGTTGTTCAGCGAGTCACATAAGACATACGATCCGTTAGAGAACAGCGATATATCGGTGCGAATACAGGCTGTGCAGTAAGATGATGGAAAAAACTACTACGGAATGTATAGGCAAAGAAAGCTTGTAAAGCTTGAGAATTTTCAACCGGAACAAAAAGCGGAAAACGAGCCGTGGGCGGCGTTTTGCTACTCCGAATACAAGTATGATTACATATACAAAATGTTGAATATGTATGGCTTTGATATGTATATTATAGGCAAGGACGTTTATGCGTTTGAAGACGATAAAGATGACATTATAAGCAAATATACAAACGAAAATATTCTTGTCTGCGAGATAAATGATTCGATCGGCAGTATAGATATTCCATGCAGTATCACGAAAGATCAGTATGAAGAGATAAAAAATTGGAACGGAGATCAAGTGACAGTCAATTTTAAAGACTCACATATATATTTCTTGGTGCTGAAGTCGTTCGATTCGGTGTATAGAGAGAATATTGATCTTGCACTTACTCCCGACGGAGAAATGATCCGGTATGACTCTATGGGATTGGGAACTTTGACCGGAGTTAAGCTGAGTGACGAACAGACAGAACTCATAAGATCGTATTTATAAGAACCGTAAAAAATTTTGTAAATTGCTTGACATAATGAAAAAAATGTTGTATAATACTATTGCTGTCCAAAGACAGCAGGTGCAGCTATTGCTGCTTAAAGTTTATTCGCCTGCCGAGGAACGAGCATAAATTATTCTGTAATTTTGTGCCTTTCTCTCGGTTTGTGGAGAAAGGCTTTTTTGTTATTATTATTCGGAGGTGAATTGATTTTGCCAAGTCAGAAGGTTCTTGAAGAAAAGAAAGCAGTCGTTTCAAGCGTTGCCGAAAGACTCCAGAACTCCGTTGCAGGTGTTGTTGTAAGCTACGAAGGCATCAACGTTGAAGACGATACTCAGCTTAGAAGAGAACTGCGTGAGGCAGGCGTTCAGTATACTGTTGTAAAGAACACACTCCTCAGCAGAGCAGCTGAGCAGGCAGGTCTTGACGATCTTAAGGCTGTTCTTGAGGGTACAACGGCTCTCGCTACAAGCGCAGAGGATCATACGGCTGCCGCAAGAATTCTCGCAAAGTACGCTGAGAAAAATGAGAAGTTCGTTATTAAGAGCGGTTATCTCGACGGTAAGGTCGTAAGTATCGATACTATCGACGCACTCGCCAAACTGCCGAGCAGAGATGTACTTCTCGCTACTGTTTGCAACGCCCTCAATGCTACTATCGCAGGCTTTGCACGTGCAGTACAGGCTATCGCAGACAATGGCGGCGGCGACGCTTCCATTGCAAAGAAGGAAGCAGAAGCAGCTCCGGCTGAGGCTTGATTTCCTATAACGGTGACAAAGTCACCTATCTTGATTTGATTATTACTAAATTTATATTGGAGGTAAATTACCATGGCATCAGAGAAGATTAATGCTATCGTTGAAGAAGTTGGTCAGCTTACAGTTCTTGAGCTTTCCGAACTCGTATCAGCAATCGAGGAGAAGTTCGGCGTATCCGCTGCAGCAGCAGTTGCAGTTGCAGCTCCGGGCGCAGCAGCAGGCGCAGCAGCAGAAGAGAAGACAGAGTTTGACGTTGTTCTTAAGAGCGCAGGTCCCGAGAAGATCAAGGTTATCAAGGTCGTTCGTGAGGTAACAGGTCTTGGTCTTAAGGAAGCAAAGGCTCTCGTAGACGGCGCACCGAAGACACTTAAGGAAGCTGTTTCCAAGGACGAGGCTGAGGCTATGAAGGCTAAGCTCGAAGAGGTTAAGGCTGAGGTTGAGCTTAAGTAATAACACTTGTTGGTTATTATACATTGAAGGACTGTCGTTTAGGCAGTCCTTTTTTTCTGCATTAATTGACCCTGCGGTGCATATATTGATGGTATGTATGATCTAAAACTCTATATGTATCGGAGGAATTGTGATGAGAAATTCAAACAACAATACTCGCAGATTTTCAGGGAATAACGGAGTGGATATTAATGAACTCGAGAAAGCGGCTAAAAGCGGAGGTGTTGACGCCGTAATGAATAAGCTGTCGCCGCAGCAGGGGGCGAAGCTGAGATCGATACTGTCCGACGAAGCGGCGCTTCAGGAGCTGCTTTCATCTCCAAAGGCTCAGGCGCTGATAAAGGAGCTGTCTAAAAATGAGTGATTTGTCTTCTCAGATAAACAGTATCCTGCAGAATCCCGGAGCAATGGAGAAGATAAAGGAGCTAAGCGGACTTTTGGGACAGGGCGCAGACAATGGCAGCGCCGCCGGCTACACGAGCGGCAATACCTCTGCGGCAGACAACAGCTCACAGATAAATGATCTGGCAAAGATCGTAAATGCGCTTCAGTCAAGCGGTGCGGTGCAGCACAGCGGCACGGAAAACGGAGGCAGTCCGCAGATCGGCGATCTTGGGGGAATAACAAATGCTCTGCAGGGAGGCGGCAATCAGTACAGGGGTGCGGATAATGGCGCGAGTATATCACAGATAAGCAGCCTTGCCGGTATTATAAATACGCTGCAGAGAGGAAATGACAGCAGGCAGGAACGTCTGCTCGAGGCGATAAAGCCGTTTTTGAGCGAGCAGCGTAGGGAGAAGCTGGAGCAGGCGGAGAGGATCCTGCGAGTCATCAGGATAATACCAATACTTAAAAACAGCGGTATTTTAAATATGCTGTAACACGGGAGGATAATATGGCACAGACAGAATGGAAAGTTCCTGCTGCAGGCATACCCTCGTCCCAGGCAAATTCAGCGGATAAAAAAGCCGCTGATAAACAGGCGCGCGATTTACAGGCGGGCGGCAGCGCAAACAAGGAAGGAAACACGGCGAATACTGCAAAAAACACCTACAGCCGACCCGGAAACGGAAATATACAGAATAATACAATTAACCAGAACGCAAGATACGGCGAAAGGCGCACAAGGACGGCGCAGAACCAAATTCGAAGCGGGTACAGCGTTTCGGCTGCCGGAAATCAAAACGTTTCACGCAGCGGTAACGGAGTTGGCGGCAGCAGCTCCGATATAAATGAGATCAAGTCGGAGGTTATGACCGCAAATGATACTTCCTCACAGGGCATAACGACATCTTTGGCAGCGCCGGGCGGCGGCACGCTGGGGTTTTTGTTTGAAGATACGGAACGCACGCTGTTGATACTGCTTATCATTTTGTTGAGTGAAGAAGGCGCAGATGCGGGGCTTATCATGGCGCTGATGTATTGTGCGATGTGATGGCAGATAGCCGCGCATGACCGCGGCTTATATCTGCTTGTTGAAAGCGGAGCTTTTAAAAGATCACTATCCGCAGTTTAAGAGGCAGGCGGGGCGCAGAAGATACAGATTCTGTTATATTGAAATCTGTATCATATCGGAGCGCTCCGCCTGCCTTTATTCAAAATTTATTTACCTGATGCAGCATATTTGTTCATGAGAAATTAAAATTCAATAAAAATATAGATTTTATAATTATCTGTAGTAAATTTCATATTTTGCGCTGCGGGTCAAATAAACAGAAGGATCAGACCGTATATTACACCGGCAAGCGTGCCGTAAACGATTACCGGGCCTGCTATTGTAAACATTTTTGCACCGAGTCCCGTGATAAAGCCCTCTGATTTGAATTCGATCGCAGGACTTGCTACCGAGTTTGCAAATCCTGTGATAGGTACGAGCGTGCCTGCGCCGGCTTTGTTCGCGATCTTTCCGTACAGCCCCAGCGCAGTCAGTAAGACTCCGATGAAAACAAGCGTTATAGATGTCCATGTGCGTGCGTCTTTAAGGCTCATTCCCAAGCGGGCGTATATCTCTATAAACGCCTGACCCAATGTGCAGATAAGCCCGCCTACGACGAAGGCCCATAAGCAGTCTTTCAATATCGTGCTGTCGGGCGAGGTCTTGTCGGTGAGCTTTGAGTATTCCTCTTTTGAGATTTCCATACGTTACACCTTTCTTTCTTTTTGTTGGTCATTTTTGTCTGCCCGAGGAGAAGTTGTGAGATAAAAAATACTCCTTTTTGCTGTCCTTATCGTGTTACAGGGCGGTTTGGGCAGATTATTTTTTTATTTTAAAAATAGTTTGTCTGTTTTGCATATTGCTATTATTGCAAAAATGTGAAATAATATACACTGAAATCAAATAAATTCCGCTATTTTAGAACATAATGTAAAAACTAAAAAAATGTTGGAATTTCACTTTATTTTGTAACATGTTTGTAGTATAATAGACGATGGCGAACATCGGCGATCGGAGGACGGCTTGTGGAAATATATCTTGACAACAGCGCAACTACGCCTATGTCGGCGAACGCCTTGAAGGCAATGACCGATACTGCGCAGAACGTCTACGGCAACCCTTCCTCGCTGCATAAGCCGGGGATACGCGCAGAGCGCGTTCTCGATGCTTCAAGAGCTGCTGCGGCACGGCTTATCGGTGCGTCCGAAAGCAGTGTTGACAAGGAGATAATTTTTACTTCGGGCGGTACCGAAGCTAATAACTTAGCCGTTTTCGGCGCTGCGCACGCACGCAGGCGGCGGGGCAATAAGATCGTTACAACAATGATCGAGCACTCATCGGTTCTTGAAAGCTGCAAAGCTCTTGAGAACGAAGGATTTACGGTGGTATATCTGAAACCCGACAGCGAGGGTCATATATTGAAACGTGATCTTGTTTCGGCGATCGATGAAAATACGATACTTGTTACGATGATGTACGTCAACAATGAGCTTGGAACGATACTCCCCGTTGATTATGTGAAAAGCGTTATCAAAGCAAAAAATTCTCCTGCGCTTTTCCATATAGACGCTGTGCAGGCTCTGGGGAAGCTTCCGATAAAGGTTCAGCAGCTGGGCTGTGATCTGATGTCGGTATCGGCACATAAAATACATGGACCGAAGGGCTGCGGCGCGCTTTACGTAAAAAAAGGCACTCACATTGTGCCGCTGCTTTACGGAGGCGAACAGGAGAAGAAGATCCGCCCCGGCACCGAGGCACTGCCGCTTATTGCGGCGTTTGCGGCGGCAGCGGGAGAGTGCGGCGATATACAAAACAAGGCTGCAAAAGCGGAATCCCTCAGAAGAGCACTCTTGACAAATCTTTCGGATACAGACGGAATAATCGTCAATTCGCCCGAAGATGGGCTTGCATATATAGTAAATATCTCTACATCGTATTTCAGAAGCGAAACCATGATACACTATCTCGAAAGCGAAGGTATATATGTATCGAGCGGTTCGGCGTGCGCAAAGGGCAGGAAAAGCCATGTTCTTTCAGCCGCCGGGCTTAGCGACAGACGGATAGACACGGCGCTGCGCATAAGCTTTTCTCATACAAATACTCTCGAAGAGGCAGCGGCATTCGCAGAAGCCTTGAAACGGGGAATGAGTACGCTGGTTCGGGCATACTGACGCGCGGCGTTTGCGGCGGAGTACGTCAAATTATTTTAAGGAAATCCATAGATATGATAAACAGAAATGAAATAATACTTGCAAAAATTGGTGAGGTCGTGCTTAAGGGACTTAACCGCAAAAATTTTGAGGATCTGCTGATAAAAAACATTCGCAGACGCCTGCACCCGATAGGCGCATTTGAGGTGAAAGCGTCACAGTCCACGATAAGGATAACACCGCTTGACGATAATATAGATATGGACGAGGCGTGCAGCCGTGTGAGCAAGGTGTTCGGAGTCGTTGCATATTGCAGAGCGCGCGCAGTGGAAAAGGATATCGAGAAGATCAAGCAGGCTGCTGCCGAGTATCTGGAGGACGAGCTGCTTTTGGCGAGATCATTTAAGGTCGAGTCGAAACGGTCCGATAAAAAATTCCCCTACGGTTCTCCCGAGATATCGAAGGAGGTCGGCGGATTTTTGGCGGATACGTTCCCTAATCTCGCAGTTGACGTACATTCTCCGGAAGTTACTGTTACCGTTGAAGTGCGCGACATGGCGGCATATGTGCATTCTAATGCCAAAGAGGGCGCAGGTGGACTGCCTATTCCCAGCGGAGGGCGTGCGGCTGTTTTGATAAGCGGCGGCATCGACAGCCCTGTGGCGGCATATATGATGGCAAAAAGAGGAATTGAGCTTACGGCGATCCATTTTGCAAGTCCACCATATACGAGCGAGCGCGCCGAGGATAAGGTGCGCAGGCTTCTGGAGTTGGTATCGGAGTATGCGGGCAGGATCGAAATGTATACCGTGCCTTTCACCAAAATACAAGAGGAAATAAAAAACAAGTGTCCCGAGGATCTCTTTACGATCATCATGAGAAGAATGATGATGCGCGTATCGCAAAAGATCGCCATGGAGCATGAGTGCATGGCGCTTATCACAGGCGAAAGCTTGGGGCAGGTCGCAAGTCAGACGCTGGGCGCTATTGCCTGCACGGACGAGATGGCGGGTATGCCTGTGTTCCGTCCGCTGATCGGAATGGACAAGAAGGAGATCATCGCAGTCAGCGAGAAGATAAATACATTTGAAACGTCGCTGCTGCCGTATGAAGACTGCTGCACGGTGTTTACGCCCCGTCACCCGAGAACAAAGCCGAAGCTTGAAATGGTAAGAAGAGCTGAAGCGGCTGTTTCGTGGGATGAGCTGATTGACGAAGCTGTAAAAGGCGTCAAATGTACCGTGATATACCCGGCTGACAGCGTTCGATAATATCAATATTTAAAAGTGCCTTTATTGCCTGCGGCTGACGTTGAAACGATATATGCGGGCATGAATACGGGCGGAAATATTCGGACGGAATATGGGAGCGGCAGCACGCCGCAAGAGATGACAATACCGATAGGAGGTTTACATAAATTGAAAGCGGAAATTTACTCCATAGTAGATAAATCTTTCAATCCGAAGTCACTTGACAAAAAGATGAATGTCGTGACTAATAACCTGAAAGAGGCCGATATCGAGATCCTTTACAAGACAGATCTGGAGGATGACAAGATTCAGCTGCTTGAAGCGCTGCGTCAAAGCTACTCGACTGATGAGGGGATCCAGCTGATCATTATTGCCAACGCCTTGGACGGTACGCCTGACTGCGACACGATCGCTCTTTTCAAAAAGCTTTGTCCCAAGCATACGGAAAAGGCCGATGATTTTGACGAAGACGCCGAAGAAGAAGAGAATATCTCCGAATATAAATACAGCTCGGATCTCGACGATCTTGCCGATTCGTTTGAAAGCGAGAAGCGCAAAAAGAATAAAAGCGGCAGCAAGAAGGACGGCAAGCTGGTATATGAGATCTGGTCTGCGGGAGATCTTGGAAGAGGCATGGAAGGCTGCTTCATTCTTTATGATGAGAAGCTGATCTTAGCTCTGCCGAAGGAGTCGCTGACAAAAGTGTCTACCTCGGATATGATCATTGCGGGCGCAAAAAAGGCGACCTCCGCACGAGGCATAACGACCGGCAAGCTTGTCGGGGGTAAGGTGACTGACCACTTCGATTATTATGAGATCGCGCAGGAAGAGGAAGAAGTCGAGGAGAAGAAGGGCTTCTTGTCGGGAATATTCCCCTCGAAGGGCGACAAGCCGCTCGAAACAGTCCGCAAGGTCGTTTTGATCGCAGCAACGCTGACGTTCATTGTGACTGCGGTAATACTTGTGAAGCTGTTGTTTGTAGAGCCTGCGCAGGTGGAGAAAAAGTACGATGATCTGCGTGAGATCGCTCACCCCGTTAAGGTGAACGACCCCAATACCGACGCACCAGCAGCAGATCCAAACGAGCCGGGACGATTTGACAAGCTTCAGGCGATAAATCCCGAGATAATGGGTTGGATATATATCCCGAAGACGACGTATATAGATTACCCTGTTCTGGAGCACAAGGGCGACAACGATCAGGGGCAGTATTACCTGCACCGTGACTACAAGGGCAACGGTTCGTCCTATGGTTCGGTATTTATCGATTATCGATGCACTAAGAGCATTAACTCAAAGAACATTATCCTTCATGGTCACAATATGGATAACGGACAAGTGTTCCATCAGCTTTTGAGCTATTCGGATATAAATTTCTACCGCTCAACCCCTGTTATCCAGTTCGATACGCCCGAGTATGACGCCGACTGGAAGATCATTTCCGTATTCAAGACGAATACGCTGACGGAGCAGGGCGAATTCTTCAACTACCTCAGAGGAGAATTCGATACCGAAACCGACTTCATGGATTTTGTATATAACATCTTGGAGCGTTCGCTCATTGACACAGGCGTTACCGTGAATGAGGACGATCAGCTGCTGACTCTGTCGACCTGTTCATATGAAATGACGAATTTCAGAACGGTCATTGTTGCAAGACGAGTTCGCAGAGGCGAGGACTCAAAGGTAGATACTTCGAAAGCTGCAATGAATCCCGACGCTGTATGGCCGCAGGCGTGGTATGCAAGAACGGGCGGACAGCGCAAGGAACTGACAGATTTCGGCACGGCGTGCAGAGCAGGTCAGACTCCGTGGTATGACGGCGACTACAAGCTTGACAAGAAGGATATCCGCAAGGTAAAGGTAATAGATACCGACAGAGAAGCGGAGGAGAGAGAAGAGCAGGAGCGCCGTGAGCAGGAGGAGCAGGAGCGCTTGGAGCGTGAGGAAGAGGAGCGGCTTGAAAGCGAGAGAGCCGAGAGCGAGCGCCTTGAAAGCGAGCGTATAGAGAGCGAAAGAGCGGCAAGCGAGAAGGCAGCCAGCGAAAAAGCGGAGCAGGAGCGCCGCGAAGAGGAAAGCAGACGGGCCGAGGAGCAGCGCCGGGCAGCAGAGCAGGCGGCGCGAGAGGAAGCCGAGCGTCAGGCAGCGCAGAGCTCCGGCGAAGAAGTGGTCGAACCGCAGCCCGAAGAGCCCACAGAACCGACGGAATCCACAGAACCGACGGAAAACACCGAGCCGACCGAACCGACAGAAGACGGCGGAGAAGGCGAAAATGAGTATTACGGCGAGTAATGCCGGTTGAAAGCAGAGCTTTTAATAGAACAGACAAAAAGGCACAGCGAACAATTGCGCTGCGCCTTTTTTGTTATTATGTACGGTTTTATGACTGTGGGAAAGCGGCCGCCAAAAGCCGGTTGCTGCGCATTAATGAAAAAATGCGATAAACTTCAATAAACTGCGATTTTTTGAGAAAATGCGAGATAAATTAAAATTTCAACCGAATTTGACCTTCTTTGACTTTGACTTTTTTTGACCAAATGGATATAATATAATCACAAGGTCAAAGAAAGTCAAAGACAAACTTGAAGAAGGAGAGGTGAGAGTGATGAGAATAAGCGATCTGATAGCCCAGTATATTATAGATATGCTGGAAGAAGACGACTCGACAGATTCGTCCGCAACTATCAAGCGGAACGAACTGGCAGAGGAGATCGGCTGTGTTCCTTCACAGATCAACTACGTTATCACCTCACGCTTTACGCCCGAACACGGTTATATTGTCGAAAGCAGGCGGGGCGGCGGCGGATATATCAAGATAACCCGCATCAGTATGGATAAGGCGTCCGCCATAAAGCATCTGATGGAAACGATCGGGACATCTATCGACTGCAAACGAGCGCAGGATATTGCGGCGGAGCTTCTCGCCAGAGGATTGATAGACGCGAAAAGCGCAAAGCTTTTGTATGCGGCTGTCAGCGAACAGGCGTACAGAGTGATCGAGCCGGAAAAGCGTGATATAGTAAGAGCGGCTGTATTAAAAAATATGCTGCTTGCAATTTCGTAAGGGAGTGATTTTATGTTATGTCAAAAATGTAAGAAAAATCAGGCTAATACACATGTAAAACAAATAATTAACGGTAAGCTGACCGAAATGGATCTTTGCAGCGACTGCGCAGCAAAAATGGGTTTCACAACAAGCTTTGGGTCGTTTCCGAATATCGCCGATATGATGAGCGGATTTTTGGGAATGCCGACGATGAACGCTCTTGCAGACGAAGTTAAGTGCGGCGGCTGCGGAGCGACCTTCTCACAGATCTCAAAAAGCGGCAAGGTGGGTTGCGCAAAATGTTACGAAACGTTTTACGACAGACTGCTGCCATCGATAAAGCGCATTCACGGCAACACCGTTCACACCGGAAAGCGGCTTCGAACGGCAAGGCTCAAAAGCGGCGAGGGCGAAACGCCTGCGGCGGTCAGAGAAGACAAGAGCGAGCTTGAAACTCTTCAGGAGCAGCTGCGCTCGGCTGTGAATGCGCAGGAGTTTGAACAGGCAGCGGCGCTGCGCGATAGGATTAACGAGCTGAAATTCCGCAGCAAAAACGAAAAAAACGACAGCAGCGTTGGGGAGGCTTGAGTTATGGAAAAAAAGTGGTATGAGAAAAACGGAAAAGACGGCAGCGTTGTTATCAGTACACGGATCCGACTTGCGAGAAATCTTGAGGAGTTTCCATTTCCAGCCCGCTGCTCCGACGATCTGAGAGTCCGCATAGCAGAAAAAGTAAAAGATGCGGTATTAAATTCGGGATCCGTTATTTCGCCAAGATTTTCTTGTATAGATGTGGATAATATACCTATGGGGGAGAGGGTGTCGCTGGTAGAGCGTCATCTTGTCAGCCCGGAATTTATCTCGGAAAAGGGCACAAAGTCGCTGCTTTTGCTCGATGACGAAAGCGTGTCGATCATGGTGAACGAAGAGGACCACGTCCGACTTCAGGTGATGTGCGAGGGGTTTGATCTTGATCGGGCATATGAGCAGGCAAGCCGTATCGACACACTGCTCGACGAGCGGCTGAAGTTCGCGTTTTCCGACACGCTGGGATACCTGACGCAGTGTCCAACAAATTTGGGCACGGGTATGAGAGCCTCTGTTATGCTCCACCTGCCTGCGCTGACCGAAGCGAAGATCATGAGGAAGATGGGAGAAAACCTCTCGAAGCTTGGGATCACAGTTAGAGGCGCATACGGCGAGGGCAGCGAACCCGCTGCGGATCTATATCAGATCTCCAACCAGATCACGCTCGGTATCAGCGAAAAAACGGCGATCGAAAATCTTCGCAGCATAACAAAGCAGCTGATAGCGCAGGAGCTGTCTTACAGAGAAAAGCTTTCCCCACGAATAGAGATACAAGATAAGATATATCGTGCTCAGGGTATCTTGAAAAGCGCAAGACTTATCGACTGCGCAGAGGCGCAAAAGCTTCTTTCAAGAGTGCGCTTTGGGATAACAACAGGATTGATAACCGATATGGATCTTGAGTCGGTGAACCGACTGTTCGTTGAAATTCAGCCGGCGACGCTTATGCAGAGCACCGGAAAAGAGCTGACTGCTTCGGAGCGTGATGCAGTCAGAGCAAATCTGATACGGTCGGCGGGCAATGCCCACTGACGAGTTTCGTCGAACCGGGTTGAGTGTGTCAAATATATTACCCTATTTGGGTTTTATAGCCGATCAGATACAGGCATTTGTAATGTGTAAACGAGTAAGTAAGGATTTCATCTCACGTTCAGCAGGGGTAAAATCAACTGTTGAACGCAATACGTCTAGTTTCTGCTTTCTGAAAGCAGAGCTTTTAAGAACTGAATTGAAGGAGGTATATATATGAGGTATAAATTCCAGGGATTTTCGGAAAAAGCAAATTTGGCTTTGAATTATTGTATCGAAGAGGCGCAGAGTTTGAGTCATACATGGATCGGCTCGGAGCATATCCTTCTCGGAATATTGAAGGAGGGGACTTCTGCTGCGGCTCAGCTTCTCGAAGAAAAAAATGTGACCTATGACGGTGTGCTTGATATCATCAAGGAAAAGCTGGGAACAGGCAACAGCAGCGTCAAGCTTGACCCGAACGACTTCACTCCCCGCGCAAAACACACTATCCAGCTTGCGGCAGCGGAGCGTGACGCTCTTCACACCAGCTATATCGGAACGGAACATCTTCTTCTGGCGCTGCTTGAGGACGAAGACAGCTACGCTTATGCGATCGTTGCTCAGCTTGGCGCAGACCCCGGCGATATAAGCGAAGCCGTTATGAATGACGCAGCAAACGAACGCTCGGGGGGCGAGAAGTCGGGCGCAGGCAGCCCCAAACACGGCAGAAAGTCTACGAAAACGCTGGAGCAGTTCGGCAGAGATCTGACCGGACTTGCAAAGCAGGGAAAGATCGACCCGGTTATCGGAAGAGAAAAAGAGATCGAGCGTGTTGTGCAGATCCTGTCAAGGCGCACAAAGAACAACCCGTGCTTGATAGGCGAACCGGGCGTTGGCAAAACGGCTGTTGCCGAGGGACTTGCACTCAAGATCTCGGAAGGCGAGGTTCCCGAAATGCTGAAGGACAAGCGTATTTTTTCGCTTGATCTGACGGGTATGCTTGCCGGAACAAAATACAGAGGTGACTTTGAGGAGCGTATCAAAAATGCGATCGACGAGGTAAAGAATAACTCAGATATCATACTTTTTATCGATGAACTTCACACTATCGTTGGCGCAGGCGCGACCGAGGGCAGCTCTGACGCAGCTAATATTCTGAAGCCGAGCCTTGCGAGAGGTGATTTTCAGGTTATCGGCGCAACAACGCTCAACGAATACAGAAAATATATCGAAAAGGACGCCGCGCTCGAAAGGCGATTCCAGCCTGTTAACGTTGGAGAGCCGTCGCAGGACGAGTCGATCGAGATCCTGAAAGGACTTCGGGATAAATATGAGGCTCATCACAAGGTTAAGATCACCGACGAGGCGATCGACGCAGCTGTGAAGCTTTCGGCAAGATATATCAACGACAGATATCTGCCCGACAAGGCGATCGACCTTGTTGACGAAGCGGCTTCGAGGGTTCGTCTTAACGCATATACTGCGCCCGATGAGCTGAAGGAGATCGAAAACGAGATCAAGGAGCAGGAGGGCGAGCTGGAGAGCGCAGTGAACACGCAGGAATTTGAGCGCTGCGCAGAGATCAGAGATAAGATCAAGCAGCTGAAGCAGAAAAAAGACGAGCTGAAGGAAGAATGGAAGGAGAGCAGCAGAAAGATCAGCGGCGAGGTCACGGCGGAAGACATTGCAAAAATCGTGTCGATGTGGACGGGAGTTCCCGTTGTACAGCTGACCGAAGAGGAGAGCAGGCGGCTGCTGAAGCTTGAAGAAACTCTTCACGAGAGAGTCATCGGTCAGTCGGAGGCTGTTTCGAGCGTTGCAAGGGCGATCAGGAGAGGCAGAGTCGGGCTGAAAGACCCGAAGCGCCCGATAGGATCGTTCATATTCCTGGGGCCGACAGGAGTCGGAAAAACAGAGCTGACAAAAGCGCTTGCGCAGACGATGTTCGGAACGGAAGATGCCATGATCCGTCTTGATATGTCGGAATACATGGAAAAGCACACTGTTGCGAAGCTTATCGGTTCACCTCCGGGGTATGTCGGCTTTGACGAAGGCGGTCAGCTGACAGAGAAGGTTCGAAGAAAGCCGTATTCGGTAATACTTTTTGACGAGATCGAGAAGGCTCATCCCGATGTTTTCAATATGCTGCTGCAGATCCTTGATGACGGCAGACTGACCGACTCTCAGGGCAGAACGGTAGACTTCAAGAACACAGTGATCGTTATGACGTCAAACATCGGCGCATCTCTTATTACAAATAAGGCGGGCAAGCGGCTGGGCTTTGCGAATGAAGATGACAAGAGAAGAGAGAACAGCGACATCAAAGAAACTGTTCTCAGCGAGCTGAAGAAGGTTTTCAAGCCCGAGTTCCTGAACAGAGTCGATGATGTTATCGTATTCAGCAAGCTGACGCATGACGAGATCAAGGAGATCGCAGGAAATATGCTCAAGACGCTTTCGCAGCGGCTGAAGGGTATGGAGATCAATATCGAATTCTCCGACAGCGCAAAAGACAAGCTTGCCGACGAAGGCTTTGACGACACATACGGCGCAAGACCGCTTCGCCGCACGATCCAGACAAAGATCGAGGACGTTATCAGCGAAAAGATACTTGACGGTTCGCTGAAAAAAGGCGATCGGGCGATCTGCGAATACAAAGACGGAGAATACGTTTTCGAGAAAGCATAAGAATAATCGCTGCCTCGGCTGCACATTGATCTGTGCGGTCACCGGCAGCGATTTTTTAATATGTGTCATTTTTTGAGTTTTACAAATGTGAATCGAAATTGTATATTATACAATTTTTCCGTGCAAGGGGAGGAGTTCATGACTTTGGCTTCGACTGTTTTTGAAAAAACCGGTCAAAACCTTGTGCTCTATCGAACCTTGAGTTAATGACATTGAACGGCGGTACGCTGTGACGGAGGGATATTTCGCAAGAGAAATCCGGCTGCTTAGCCGAAATAAACTTGTTCAAAATTCACGCTCCAATTCAGGGGTACACTTGTCTGCCATCGGCGATAACTATCTGCCTTTGCGCCGAGGCGGCAACTCTGCTGTCGTGAGTGATGAGCACGACTGTTCGCCCAAGCTCGTTGAGTCGTTTCAGCATTTGCAGCACGACCTCACCCGACTGTGAATCCAGATTTCCGGTCGGCTCGTCCGCAAGAATTATCGGAGGCTTTGCGGCGATCGCTCTTGCTATGGCGGTGCGCTGCTGCTGTCCGCCCGACAGCTCGTGGGGCTTGTGGTTCATTCTATGAGAAAGCCCCACCGCCCGCAGCGCATTCTGCGAAAGCCGTCTTACCTCGGCGGGCGGTAGGCTGCGATAAATCAGCGGCAGTTCAACGTTTTCCTCCGCAGTCAGCGCAGGGATCAGATTGAACCCCTGAAACACAAATCCGATCTCTCTGTTCCTGATCTGTGCGCGGGCTTTTTCGCTCAGAAGGCGGGTGTTTTTTCCGTTCAGGATATAAGTTCCGCTGTCGGGTGTATCAAGGCAGCCTAAAATGTTCATCAAGGTCGATTTCCCCGAGCCTGATTCTCCCGTGACCGCCGCCATCTCTCCCTTCCCGATATGAAGCGAAACGTCACGCAGAACATCGACCCTGCACGCAGAAGTATAGTATGACTTATTAATATTGTGTAATTCCAGCATATTAGTTCTCCTTGAAGCGGTTTTATCGGCGTGCCCGTCGGCATTACGGCGAGCGCCGATAATATTTTGCTCCAAGGCAATATTTATTATACCGTACAGATCTTTTACTTTTCGGCATACGCGCAGCTTGTATCCCCGACTCGGAGCAGAAAAGCGCCGCCCATACAAAAATGCGGACGGCTCCCAGCCGAAGACCCGCGGTCTCGGCTGCCGCCTTGGTCGGCGCTGTTGCCTGCGGCAACGTCTGCCACTGGCAGCCCTCTGACCGTTCTTAGGGATACATTTTTTTGACGCGGGCACAAATTTATAGCTTACGGAAAATTTTGTGCGCGTATTTGCCTGTCCACCGCGTGGCGACTGCCCCCCACACCCTCGGCAGCTTTTTTGAAAAAATTGCGCAAAAAACTTTTAATTAATAGTTTTTCACTCATTCAAAAGCCCTGCTTCCCATAACACGGCTTTTGAATGAGTTAACAAAATATGAACTAAGCCCTATCTAAAGTTTTTTGATCAATCTTTTTTTCAAAAAAGATTGCGGTTTCCAAAGGCAGAGCCTTTGGTCGCCGTCCGCAGACGGCGAAATCCTTTTTCCTTAAGCCCTCTTAAGGGGTGAATTTCAAAACAGTCCGGTGGACTGTTTTGAAAGAGGGGA
>CACZCM010000004.1 GCA_902779615.1 uncultured Ruminococcus sp.
GTCCCTCTTTCCAAAACAGTCCGCCGGACTGTTTTGGAAATTCACCCTTGCAAAGGGGCGCGGGTCTCCGGTGGAGACCTCTGCGAAGCAGAAGCGCTGACCGAGCCGGCAGGCAAGACATGGAGCAAGCCTTCGGCGACCAAGGGTGCGGGTCTCCCGGGGAGACCTCTGCGAAGCAGAAGCACCGACCGATGCGGCAGCCGAGACCGCTGTCCTTGGATCCTGCAAGCCTTTTGAAAAAGGCTTGGCAAAAACTTTATGCTGTGCTCTATCGAACCTTAAGTTAATGATATTGGCTCTCCCCGCACCCTCGGCAGCTTTTTTTGAAAAAAGCGGGGTAAAAACTTTATGCTGTTGCTCTATCGTGCTCTTTGTGCAGTTTTACTTTTTGCTCATTTACAGATCATTTCTTATTTTTATTCGCAAAATATGCGTCAAGCATTTCCTTCGCCGTATTCATCGAATACGTTCCCTTTCCGCCGTGCTCGATCACTACCGCCACTGCGACCTCGGGCTTTTCATACGGCGCAAACGCTATAAACGTAACATTGTCAGTTCCTATATTCTCCGCCGTTCCCGTTTTCGCTGCGACGGGGATCTTATACTTTGCAAAAACGTCCTTCGCCGTTCCCGAAGTAACCACCTGCCGCATTCCTTCCTTTACCGTCTTCATATTTTCGGTCGATACTCCGACCGTTTCAACGACCTCGGGTGAACTGCTGTTGTCAATTATAACCTTCTTGCCCGTATAATCGGTGATCTTATCAACAAAGTGTGTTCGAAGTCTGACTCCGTCGTTGGCGATAGTTGCCGCATATGTAGCAAGCTGGATAGGAGTGAAGGCGTTGTCCGATTGTCCGATGGCCGCTTGACAGGTATTTCCTTCAAACCAGGTTTCGGAATCCCGTCCTGCGAGTATACCGGTGCTTTCGTAGACCTCGATCCCGGTATTGACGCCAAGACCGAAACGCTCCGCATAAAAATCCATCGACTGGATACCCAGCCTTCTTCCGACCTCTGCAAAATAATAGTTGCACGAATCCCTCAGCGCATCTCTGACCGTTTCGCTTGAATGGTACCCCATACATTTGATTATATCATTTTTGTAGTAGTCGTAATTCTGGCTGCAAAAAATAGTGGAGTCCCGTGTTACGACCCCCTCTTCCAGCCCGGCGGCTGCAACACAAGGCTTGAAGGTAGAACCTACAATAAAATTTCCCGTCAGCGCCCTGTCAAACAGCGGAAGCGTCTGATCTTCTATCAGCTGACGATAATATTTTTCGTCGGAAATATATTTTTGTATATCGAACGAAGGGTACGTTGAACAGGCGATAACCGAGAAATCACTTACATCTATCATTACGGCTGCACCCGCAACACAATCCGAATACATCTTCCCTGCTTCGTCTACGTTTTTTTTGAGCGCTTTGTTGGCGGCGGTCTGGATTTTAGAATCGATCGTCAGATAAACATTGTTCCCGGGAACTGCCTTAACTGTTTCCACCTCGTCAACTATTGCTCCGTCCGACGTCTTTGTGATGCGCTTCTCGCCGCTCACACCTCGCAGATATTCTTCAAGCGCAGCCTCAATTCCGCTTTTGCCGATCTTGTCGTCCGCAGTATAGCCCTTATCGGAGAGTGACTCCAGCTCCTCCTCGGAAACGGAACCGACTGTTCCGATCAAATGCGGAACGAGCGAACCGTTATTGTAGTATCTGAAGAACGTTCCCGAACACTCTACCCCGGGGAATCCCTGCGAATTTTCGAGAACGATCGCTATCATATCCCGACTGATATTTTCGGCAAAACGATAGACCGTTGAATTAGAATAGCCTCGATATTCCATATTGTAGCGAACGCTGATTATATCACGCTTTTCTTTTTGGGTATATGAACTGTCCTCCAGCTCAAAACGTTCCTCAAACGCCGCCATACAATCTTCTGCCGTTGCGTATCGGTTCATATCGAGCATACTTTTGCTTTTTATAAAATCAATTGTGGCTTCGTTGCCCTCCATAAAATAATAATTGCCGTTTTTATCTATCGCGATAGGCAGAGCGTCTATCCATTCCTCACGGCGTATATCCATCAGGCTTATAAGCTTATGGATAACCTCGTTTTCGGTGCCCTCATGCATATAGAGTTTATTGAATATGATATTGTAGCCTGCGTCATTCACAGCTAGCTCTGCGCCGTTGCGGTCGAGTATCTCCCCTCTGCCTGCGTTTGTGGTCATCGTATATGACGCCGAAGAAAGCGCAGTTTCTTCTGTTTCATCGCTTTTTATGATCTGCCACGAGAAAAGCCGAACCGCAAAAGCAGCAAACACGGCGACCGTCATCAAGGCGCAGACGGCAGCGCGCAGCGACGCAGTATCGTTTGAATGATCTTCTCTGTTCATAGCGGATTCCTCTTTGCTCTTCGTCTGCTGGCGCTTGATCGCTGTGAGTGCGGGACGTGCTTGCGTTTTTTGACCTTTATCCTTCGTTTTTCCTTCGTAAAGCTTCTTGACACCATCAGCGTGACGACATAAATTATCGGCGTACACGCCCATGTATAAAGCAGCCGCATAAGATAATGCTCACGCAGCAGAACATCTGCGCCGTCATATTGACGGATAAAACAAAACACAAAGAACTTCAAACCCACGACGCACACAGCCGCTGCGGCGCAGTAGAGCAAAACAAAATATATATTATTTTTCAGATATTTTTTATTCCATTCCGATTCGTAATAGCAAATAAACCCGATAATGATCGATGTAAATCCCATCACGCCGCCCGACGCCGAATCGATTATCAAGCCGCACAGCACGCCGAAAAACAGCGAGAAATACGGCGTTTCAAAAGCAGCTGCCGACACAGCAAGCGGAACAAGCAGAAGCGGCTTTACCGTATAAAAAGCGGGCAATAGATTTGGTGTGCCTTCGATCAGAAACAGCAGCGCAAGCTCGGCGATATAAAGCACGCGGCGATAATATTTTCCCGTCATCAAGTATGCGTCACCCTCTGTTCAAAACGTTAAATGCTTTTTCCGACAAAGGAAGCGCTGCCGATCATTTATCGGAGCCTTCAGTATCTTTATCGGTATTATTTTTCTTATCGCTGTCGGAGTTTACGTCGGTATCGGGAGCTTCCTCAATTACTCCCTGACCCTCAAAATCGGTTATGACCACAACATCGCTGATACTGCGAAGATCGTCATAAGGCTTGATAACAGCGTAAGGCGTCGTATCGAAAACGTTGTAGTCGAGCTTCGTGACCTTTCCGACAACAAGCCCGGGCGGATACACTCCCCCCACGCCCGTTGTAACAACAATGTCGCCTTCTTTGATCTTATTGTCGGCAGAGATCACCGAAAGGATAAACTGTCCGTCGCTGCAGTAATTTGCGCTGCCGGTTGCAATGCCGCTGTCGTGCGTCTTCATATCCATAGCGCCGACCTTCGCTTCGGGCGACAATAAGGTAGTTACCTTTGCGGTAGTAACGCTGACCTCACTCACCCAGCCGACCAGCCCGCTGTTAATAATAACGGGGTCGTTCTTTCTTATATCATCTCGGCTTCCCTTATCGATAGTAAATCCGTAAAAATCATCGTTCGGGTCACGGCGAATAATATCCGCAACGGCAACCTTATAATCAGGGTGATCGTCCTTTATCCCGTAGTATTTTCTAAGCAGCTCGTTCTCTTTTTTTATGTCATCGTAATCGATCACACGCTTCAGCAGCTCGTCGACCTCGGCGTGCAGCTCTGCGTTCTCGCTTTCAAGCTCCTCCTTTGACCTGCCCATATACCGGTCTTCCATCACGGCTGCCGCCGTCTGCTGAAAGGGCTTCATAAAAGCGCTGTACATATCGGTAAATATGTTCTTGCCCGCAGCCGCTGTAACGGCTGCCGTAACGATCAGAACAATAAAGGTAGTTGTGAGTATTTTTTTAGCGTGATCTTGCTTTTTCATAACAATTACTTTCCTGATTATCCGGGTCGAGTATTAAAAGCTCGGCTTTAAACAAGCTGACACAAGCCGCAGGCTTATGCGTTATCAGACGATACATTTTTACTCATAATCCCCGTAATAATCCGTATCCTCGTCCATTTCCAGTCTTTTTCCCGTGCCAAGCGCAACGCAGTCGAGCGGATCCTTCGCTATAAATACAGGCACATTCGTTTCCTGCGAGATAAGCTTATCGATACCTCTTATCAGCGCGCCGCCGCCCGTAAGCATTATACCCCTGTCAAGAATATCCGCACAAAGCTCGGGCGGAGTCTGCTCAAGCGTTTGTTTTATTGCGTCTATTATTACCGCAAGATTATCCGCCAGCGCATCTCTCACCTCAGCGGGAGTAATGCTGATCGTCAGCGGCATTCCGTCCGCCAGATTTCTGCCCTTTATATCCATTGGTTCTTCGTTTTCATACGGGAACGCCGAACCGATCAGTATTTTCACGTCCTCCGCAGTGCGTTCACCGATAACTGCGTTGCGGTTTTTCTTTATGTAGCTGATGATCGCTTCGTCCAGCTTGTCGCCGCCTACACGAACAGAACACGAATGAACGATATCTCCGTAGCTGATAACTGCGACCTCACTTGTCCCGCCGCCAATATCAACGACCATCGATCCGACTGCCTCAAACACGGGAAGATCCGCGCCCAACGCTGCCGCCATTGGTTCTTCCATCAGTTCGATATTGCGTCCGCCTGCGCTTTCCGCTGCGTCCTCTACCGCGCGCCGCTCCACCTCCGTTACGCCCGAGGGCAGAGCGATAACGATCTTCGGGTGGCTGAAAATACCTGTGTGGGTGGTGGAGCGAATAAACTTTTCCAGCATAGTTGCGGTTATATCAAAGTCTGCGATAACGCCGTCACGCAGCGGGCGCACTGCAATGATCGATCCGGGAGTGCGCCCCAGCATCTCCTTCGCCTGCGTACCCACAGCCAAGACCTCATCATTCCTTGTGTCAACGGCAACGACAGACGGCTCGCGCATAACAACTCCCTTGCCCTTTATATACACAAGAGTATTGGCTGTTCCGAGGTCGATCCCGATATCTCTTGCAAACATTCCATTCCTTCCTTTCGCAGCATCGGTATTGGCTAAAAATTACACATGACTTTACAACCGTTACACTACTGTCTTAAAAAAATTACATTTATGTATCTATTATAAACTAAAATGACAATCTATACAAGACTGAATTAAAAAAATTCGCAATTTTTTTGTGGAAACTCTTTATATTTTCCAAAAGATATAGTATAATTAATCTGTAGAGTCATGGCAGGCTGTTCCTGTTTACTGATTCCCGATTAATATTTCAGGAGTGTGAATAAAAATGTTAGTAAACGCCAGAGACATGCTCGTAAAGGCTAAAGCAGGTCATTACGCAGTAGGTCAGTTTAACATCAACAACCTCGAGTGGACGAAGGCTATCCTTCTCACCGCTCAGGAGCTTAATTCCCCGGTCATTCTCGGTGTATCCGAAGGTGCGGGCAAATACATGACAGGCTTCACGACTGTCGCAGCAATGGTCAAGGCAATGGATGAGTCGCTCGGCATCACAGTTCCGGTAGCTCTTCACCTCGATCACGGCACATATGAAGGCTGCTACAAGTGTGTAAAGGCAGGCTTCACATCGATCATGTTCGACGGCTCACATTATCCGTTTGAGGAGAACCTCGCAAAGAGCAAGGAGCTGGTAAACGTTGCTCACAACCTTGGTCTTTCGATCGAGTGCGAAGTTGGTTCCATCGGCGGCGAGGAAGACGGCGTAGTCGGCATGGGTGAGTGCGCAGATCCCGAGGAGTGCAAGATCATCGCTGATCTCGGCGTAGATATGCTCGCAGCAGGTATCGGCAACATTCACGGCAAGTATCCTGACAACTGGCAGGGTCTTTCATTTGAAACACTCGACGCTATCCAGGCTAAAACAGGCGAAATGCCTCTTGTTCTCCACGGCGGTACAGGTATCCCCGCAGATATGATCAAAAAGGCCATCACACTTGGCGTTTCCAAGATCAACGTTAACACCGAATGCCAGCTTTCATTCCAGGAAGCAACAAGAAAGTACATCGAAGAGGGCAAGGACCTTCAGGGCAAGGGCTTTGACCCGAGAAAGCTCCTCAACCCCGGCTTCGAAGCTATCAAGGCTACAGTTAAGGAGAAGATGGAACTCTTCGGTTCGGTAGGCAAGGCTTAATTATCTGACATGCAAATATGCTGTTTGATCGCTGCTCTTCGGGGCAGCGATATTTTTTCAAATTTTTGTTTCGAATATATAATCGGACTATTGCATTTTTCTTCATATTATGGTAGAATAATTTATATTGGTATAGAATTTTTTGTTTAATACATAAATATTTATATATTTAAATTTTTTCTATATGTTTATTCAATATTCTAAAAACACGTCTGATCAACCAAAACTCCGAGCAGACAAACTATATTTTGTTTATTCGGCAGAGCTTTCAGGACTTCAAATAATTGTATTACCATACTGCTTCACTCGATGAAAAGGAAATGACTATGGAAAATAATTTTTTGAAATTATTAAACGATATTTTAGGCGAATACAGCGATGTTAAGATCTCCGCTATAACTGGGATCGAACGCACAAGGATAAACCGAATCAGAAACGGAAAATTTAAGATCGAGCTTCACGAATTACAAAAGATAATCTCGCTTTTCTATGTAGACTCCGCAACTGCACGGCGGCTGTACGACGCATATCTCTACGATAAGCTTGGCCCGGATAAATACAGATCACGGCAGATCGCCAAAGAATTTTTGGCGGGTCTGAGATTTGACAATAATACTCCAAACTTTCTCAATACCGATATCAACATTAACATCAACATTAACAATGAATTCGACGAAACAAAAGAGCTGACCACGATCAACAGTCTGACCGCTGTCCGCAACGCAAAGATAATGGTACTGCTGAAAGCTCAGTCGAACGGAGAAAAGATCAGGATCATAAGCGCTCCGAATGATAATTTTCTGATATCAGAATTATTTACAATAACATCGGCTAAACCCGAGCTTGAAATCGATCACATTTATTCATTGGCGTCTGCCGAGCAGCTGCCCTCTCCTCTTACATATTACATCTCCGCAGCAAAGGCGACCTACCCAATTTTTATGCTGAATACCAACTACAAAGCCTACTACAACACAAGCGGATACAGCACAAATGAGCTTATGCCCTTCCACATCATTACAGGCGAATACAGTATGTCGATATCCGCCGACTCTTCGGCTGCCGTTTTGTCAAAAAACAACGACGTCGTTAAGCTTCACAGCAAGATATTCGACGACAGAGTAAAACAATCTGCGTCATTCATAAAACATATCGAAACAACGGAAATGTATCTGCAGCATTACTGTTCGATCATCGAACGCTCCCAGCCAAAACCAATAAATTTGTTTTATTCCCTCGATTACGAACCATGTGTGCTGAGCTTTCTAACACAGAATGAATTAGAGCTTTGTATGAGATCTATGAAAGGTAATGATGAGCTTCTAGAAGTATCAAGTCAGTTTGTGAATTCATTTTTTGGATTGTTTATAGGCAATCGCCAAATATCTTTCTTTACAAAAAAGGGACTGCGATCATTCCTTGAAACAGGCAAGATCGAGGAAGTTCCCGAAAGCATAGGACTTATCGTACCGCATGAGCGCCGCTTGGAGATCATTAAAATAGTTCTCGAAAAGATAAAAAATCCAACAGGAAAAAAGATATTCTTTATGCTTAACGAGAATGAGTTTGATCCTCCGCTGGGTCTTAGGTTTTTGGGAGGCGGCTACAAAAGCGATCATCTTTTTGTTATTTCCAATGACAAAGACGGCAGCCGCTCAATACTCAGCCTGTCTAATCCCGAAACGGTTTCGGTAATATTTGATTTTATGGAATCACTGCCCGAATCCAACATGGTGTACCCAAAGGAAGAAACAGCAGCTTATATTGAAAAGCTGTTGAGTGAATACAATAAATCATAATACAAAAAACGGCGCTGTTTCACGCCGTTTTTATTTTTTATCAGCCGAATATATCGATATCATCAAACCTTACATTTTCCGACGTATTCGCCTGTTCTGCCATATGGTGATATTTGAATGCACACAATGCTGTGATCAAGGACGCTGCGCCTCTTATGTAAGCTAAGCTCAAACTCACGGTAACGTAAGTTTTGTCAGCATTTATACCGAATGCGATAAACGCGTCCTTATAGCAATAATAAAGAAACGTGACGACTGCCGCAAGTATTATCAGCGCGCTCGCCACAGTCATTGAAAAAACTCCGAATGTATGAGCGCCGTTATTCTTTGCCGCGCTTGTTTTCAATGTCAAGCGTATCGACTTTATAAATTCCACCTGCGATTGAGAATACCAGACCAGCATAAACAGCGCAGCGTCGGAAACTGCCATCACAAGCAATATAAGCCATTTTTTGGACTCTGCCTTCTGTATGCCTGCTTTTGATAATTTGAATATATCTGCAAAAAACACAGGTCCCTTTATAAAATATGCAGCCGTAAATATCATCATTACGGAAAATACTGCTATCAAAAAAACTAATTGTATTACAGACCACTTTTGCACTATGCTAAGGCTTTTCTGCGGTGACGACTCTTTTGACGGATCGACGCTTGATATGTATACCCCGAAGAATACAAATGCAAAAAACAGCGACAACACCAACGAAGCGGCAACCGCTGCGCCTTGTATCCTCGTGGGCGAAAAATCCGGTGAATATTTCGACGTGACCAATTTCAGCAGAGTAAGCTCCAATATCTCATTCTTTGATACAGAGATATACCCAAGGCAGAGTATCCTCAATATCAGAATTATCGGCATGGCTAATATCAACGGACTTCTGCCAAACCGTTTTACCATTAAGAAATTTCGTTCGTAATTATCGGAAGGAATGTAATTGATCTTTTTCATACGCATCGCTCCTTCACAGAAAAACAGCTATTCTGCTATAATTATTCTAATTCATTTCAGCTCTAAATACAATAGCTTTTTTTAAAATTCGTGAATCGAATTTTATTTACCGTCTCTTTAAATAACAGAACGATACATTAAATACTTATTATTCTATTATTTAATTGTTTTTGAATAATTTATAATTAAGCAAACGTTTTTGCAAAGTTTTCAACATTGCATTGAATCAATGTTGAAAACTTTATAAAAATAGTCGTTGAAGTATTTTGCTTCAACGACTATTTTTGTGGTATTAAAATTTAGTAAAAAGCTGTTTTAAAAGCTCTGCTTTCAACAAGCAGATACAAACCGTATGCTTATGCGTTCAGCATGAATATGGATCCTCTACTGAATGTGAGATGGAACCCGCCGCCTTAGAAACGGCGGACACCTCCTCTGTGGTTATCGGTGATAAAGCTTGTCGGATTCGTACTGTGGCTCACAAGTCAGGTCTATCCCCAATCTTCGGAATATATCATTATCCTCCTGAGATAAGATCACTACCGAATGCACCTGAGTGTTTTTAAGCTTAGACACCTGTTCCAAAGCAAGCTTGGCGTTATTATCATTCTCTGCGCTTACCGCCAAAGCAACCAGAACTTCATCAACGTGCATTCTTGGATTCTGATTCTTCATCACATTTTTCTTTAAATTCTGTATTGCACGAACGACCTCCTTAGGAAGGAGCAGAACTTCATCATCAATTCCAGCAAGCACCTTTAATGCATTCAGCATCATGGAGCATACTGCGCCGAGAAGATCCGTTGTTTTGCCGGTAATTATCCTTCCATCATTAAGCTCGATCGCAGCCACGGGATCCCGGTAGTTTTCGGAAAATTTATTAGCCACGACAGCGACCTTTCGATCGTCCTTCGTGATCTCAAGGCGGTTCATCAGCATCTCGATCTTTTTTACTTCATCGAGCGCCGTTCCGGTTACCTTATGCTTTACAAGCGCGTCGTAATATCGCCGGATTATCTCCTGCTTTGAAGCCTCACGGATAACGGCGTCATCGGTAATTGCAAAGCCCACCATGTTTACGCCCATATCCGTAGGAGATTTGTAGGGCGATTCTCCGTAGATCTTTGTAAAGATCGCATTCAGCACCGGGAATACTTCCACATCGCGGTTATAGTTTACGGTCGTCTTCCCATATGCCTGCAAATGCCACGGGTCTATCATATTGACATCGTTAAGATCGGCAGTTGCCGCTTCATATGCCAGATTGATCGGGTGCATAAGCTCCATGCTCCAGACAGGGAATGTTTCGTACTTTGCGTAGCCCGCCTTCACGCCCCGCTTGTTTTCATGATAAAGCTGCGACATACAAGTTGCCATCTTGCCGCTGCCCGGTCCCGGCGCAGTTACAACGACCAGCGGACGGGAGGTTACGATATAATCATTTTTTCCGAAGCCTTCCTCGCTTACGATAAACTGCGGATTTGACGGGTAGCCATCTATAATATAGTGAAGGTATACCTTCACTCCAAGGTTTTCGAGCCGAGCCTTAAACTTATCGGCCGAAGGCTCGTGATTATACTGAGTGATTACAACGCTTCCGACATATAGTCCTATTTCCTTCAGCTTATCCATAAGACGCAGAATATCCATATCATATGTAATTCCGATATCGCTTCTCATTTTATTCTGTTCAATAGCTGCGGCGTTAATTGCAAAAATTATTTCTGTTTTGTCTTTGAGCTTTAAAAGCATTCTTACCTTGCTGTCCGGCTGAAACCCGGGCAGTACACGTGAAGCGTGATGATCGTCAAACAGCTTGCCGCCGAACTCCATATAGAGCTTGCCGCCGAAGCTGCCAATACGTTCGAGTATTTTCTCGGACTGAAGATGAAGGTATTTATCATTATCAAAACCAATTTTATTCATTTAAAAACCACTCTTTTTCTGACTGTTGACGAGCACAGCTGCGCCCGATATCGACATATCCTGCCGAAAATAAAAAATAAGATATAATAAAAATGAGTCCGATGTTTTACAGAGCCATTTTCCAAGAAACATCTACCATGAAATTATAACATATTTCGACCGACTAAATCAATGAACGTCATTTAAATGTAACTAAGTGTAACTAATTGTAATATGCGCACCTATCAATCAATTATTATTATAGTAAGCGTCATTGAATAATAGAGTTGAGATTTGAGCTGATTTGTGGGAAAGTACTTAACGCTAAATGAGCTTTAATGTGGATCTGCTTGGAGCTGCGAATAAAAATTATTATTCCACTCTCAACTCTCCAAACTCCTACCTAAAAACAGTTTTTAGGTAAAGATTTATGTCGTTTACGATAAAAGCTCTGCTTTAAACCATCACAAGGCTTAACGCGGCATATGAAAAGATGTCTGTTTTCTTCCGTAAATTTTTTGTAAATAAATTATATTGATGTAAAATAAGTAGTGATTTTTTTCTAAATATATGTTATAATTCTATTAGGTATGTATGGTTGTCGCATGGATATCCATACAATATAAAAAATGAGGTGATACATCATGGGTTTGCTGAAAGCTTTGTTTGGTGACTACAGCAAAAAAGAAATTAAAAGGATCAAACCTAAAGTAGACCGTATTTTAGAGCTTGAGGATACCTACTCCGCTATGAGCGAAGAGGAACTTAAAAATCAGACTAATATTCTGAAGGAAAGGCTCGCTGGCGGCGAAACTACAGACGATATACTTCCCGAAGCATTTGCTGTCTGCCGAGAGGCTGCATGGCGTGTGCTTGGTATGAAGCACTTCCCCGTTCAGATAATCGGCGGCATCATTCTTCATCAGGGGCGTATCAGCGAGATGAAAACAGGTGAAGGTAAAACGCTTGTAGCTACTCTTCCGGCTTACCTTAACGGTCTTACCGGAAACGGCGTTCATATCGTTACAGTAAACGACTATCTTGCACGCCGTGACTCCGAGTGGATGGGCAAGCTTTACCGCTATCTTGGTCTGACTGTCGGTCTTATCGTACACGACCTCAATCCCGAGGCTCGAAAAGCCGCTTATGCTGCCGATATTACCTACGGCACCAACAACGAACTTGGCTTCGACTATCTAAGAGATAATATGGTAGTGTATAAAGATCAGAAGGTGCAGCGCGGACATAACTTTGCTATTGTCGATGAGGTCGACTCGATCCTCATCGATGAAGCGAGGACTCCGCTTATTATTTCAGGTCCCGGCGATAAATCCTCCGATATGTACGGGCGTGCCGATGTCCTTGCAAAGAGCATGAAAAAGAAGGTCTTTGAGGAGATCGACTCCAAGGAAGATAATGAGGATTATTATAAAGAAAACAATATTGATTACATTGTTGATGAAAAGGCTAAAACTGCGACGCTTACTCAGGTCGGAGTTAAGAGAACGGAGCAGTTCTTCGGTATAGAGAACCTTACCGATCCCGACAATATTGAAATACAGCACTATATAAATCAGGCTATCAAAGCAAACTCCGTCATGAAACGTGATATCAACTACGTTGTCAAGGACGACCAGGTAATTATCGTTGATGAGTTCACAGGACGACTGATGTACGGCAGACGCTACAACGAAGGTCTGCATCAGGCTATCGAGGCTAAAGAGGGCGTTAAAGTCGAGAGTGAAAGCAAAACGCTCGCTACGATCACTTTCCAGAATTACTTCCGTCTTTACAACAAGCTTTCCGGTATGACCGGTACGGCAATGACCGAAGAAGCGGAGTTCAGCGAGATCTACAAGCTTGACGTTGTGGAGATCCCAACAAATAAGCCGATCGCAAGAGTTGACCTGCCCGATTATATTTTCGGCACTGAAAACGGCAAGTTTACGGCGCTTATCGAAGATATCATCGCCGCTCACGAAAAGGGCCAGCCCGTACTTGTCGGTACGGTATCCATCGAAAAATCCGAGCTGCTCAGCAAACTGCTCAAGAAGAAAGGGATCCCTCATAATGTGCTCAATGCGAAGCACCACGAGAAGGAAGCAGAGATAGTTGCTCAGGCAGGCAAGAAGGGCGCTGTTACGATCGCCACAAACATGGCAGGACGAGGAACCGATATTATCCTTGGCGGTAACGCAGAATATATGGCTAAAGCCGAGATGAGAAAGCAGGGTATCGACGAGGATCTCATCGCCGAGGCTACAGGCTTCGCAGAAACTGATAACGAAGATATTCTCAATGCGCGTAAGATCTTCACCGAGCTTAACAACAAGTTTAAGGAAGAGATCAAGGACGAGGCTGAGGAAGTTCGTCAGGCAGGCGGCTTGTACATCATGGGCACGGAGCGCCACGAATCAAGACGTATCGATAATCAGCTGAGAGGACGTTCGGGACGTCAGGGCGACCCGGGTACTTCGAGATTCTATCTGTCGGGTGAAGACGATCTGCTCAGGCTGTTTGGAGGCGACAAGATCAAACAGATTATTGCAAGCTTTAATGTTGATGAAAGCGTGCCTCTGGAAAGCAAGATGCTTTCGAATATTGTTGAAAGCTCACAGCAGAAGCTTGAAGGCAGAAACTTTGAGATCCGTAAGAATGTGCTTCAGTTTGACGATGTTATGAACCGTCAGCGTGAGATCATTTACGGTCAGCGTGACCAAGTTCTTGACGGCGACGACCTCAGAGAAACAATAATTAAGATGATCGAGCAGACTATCGAATCCACAGTTTCACACTATCTGCCCGAGGATTACACTAAAGAAACATGGAATTATGAAGGACTTAAAGAGTTCTACAGAGGCTGGCTGATATCCGAGCATGACGAAGACTTTGACCTTACTGAAGAGGAACTTCGCGACACGGAGAGTGAGTATATCATTGAAAAGCTCAAAGAAAAAGCGATCAATATGTACGAAGAGAACGAACAGCTTCTCCCGCCTGCCGTTATGCGTGAAGCAGAGAGAGTATACCTGCTTAGAACGGTTGATAAGTACTGGATGGAACACATCGACAATATGGACCAGCTTAAACAGGGAATTCGTCTGAGAGGCTACGGTCAGCATGACCCGGTAGTTGAGTACAGGATCGAAGGCTTTGATATGTTTGACGAAATGATAGATACTATTCGTCAGGATACCGTTAAGCTTATGCTTATCGCTCCGAAGAAGATCTACGAACAGCAAAAGGCGGCAAATGAGATTAGAAAGCTTCAGGAGATCTCTCAGCGTCAGGCAGAGGCACACCGTGACGCAGCACGACAGACTGCTGCCGAAAAAGAAGAGCAGGAACGTGCTGCAAAGGAAGAGGAAGAAGCAGTGAAGTCGGTACTCAAGCGTGAACAGCTTGCAAAGCCAACATGGGTAAGCTCCGACGGCTCCGAACCGAAGAAGCCCGCTAAGAAATCAAATAAGAAGGTCGGCAGAAACGATCCCTGCCCCTGCGGAAGCGGCAAGAAGTACAAAAAGTGCTGCGGACTTAAAGAAAACAATCAAAATTAATAACAAGGATCAAGATCGCCCGATATGTTAATTCGCATATCGGGTTTTTTTTACTATAAATTACTTGTTATGTAAGCTTGATTGTTACACATTATTTTACAGGAATAAATTGCATATATATAAAATTTTGGGAAACAATATGATCACATTATTTTTACGGAGGTTCAACATGAAAAAGGTTTATACTGTGATCATTTCTCTGCTAATTCTATCGATAATCGCCGCTGTTGTCGGTATGCACGTATCTGCGCTTTCAAAGTACGGCTCGACCGGCAGCGAGGTCACAAAAATTCAGCAAACTCTGCAGTCACTCGGATATTATAACGGTGCAATAGACGGAGTTTACGGCTCACAGACACGCAGCGCCGTAACATCATTCCAGCGTGATGTCGGATTGACCCCGGACGGCATTGCAGGATCTAAAACACTTTTGTATCTCGGTCTATCGAATTCATCGGGAAATTACGGATATTCACAAAGTGAGATCGATCTGTTGGCAAGGATAATATCCGCCGAATCCAGAGGCGAGCCATATGAAGGTCAGGTCGCAGTGGGAGCCGTGATCTTAAACCGTGTTGAACATCCATCTTTCCCAAATACTATCGCCGGAGTAGTATATCAAAGCGGCGCATTCTCATGTGTTGATGATGGTCAGATCAATGAGCCTGTCTCAGAATCAAGCAAGCGTGCAGCAATGGACGCTTTGAACGGCTGGGATCCGTCAAACGGCTGCATTTATTACTATAATCCGGTAACTGCAACAAGCCAATGGATACGTTCCCGTCCTATCATGCTGACTATCGGTAAACACGTTTTCTGTATGTAGGTGGGCGAGTGCCCGCTGACAGTAACGCGCTTTGGTTTGTCTTTTCCTATAATTAATATCGCGCACGATAGTAATCTTCTGCGCAGCGGGCGCTTGACCGCAAAAAACGCCTTACATTGCTGTAAGACGTTTTTTTTGTGTTGGACAATTATTCACTGTTTCGTGAATAAACTGTGATTTTGGGCTTTTTATTAATAGTAATATTCGGACATTTCTCGGTGATAGTTTTCTGTAGTTCCTTAAAGACAGCGTCGCTCTGGCTGTTAAATCTATATTGGCATAAATTATAACCGATTCCCTCGATTTCAATTTCAATATAGCATTTATCGTTGTGTCTTCTTCCGAAATCGTCGACTTTAACGATCTGCCGAAGACCAATCGATCTTAGTGTGCTATACTCGGCAATGATTCCCGTGCCGCGAACGAAATAATATGTATCTCCCGCGACAAGATCTCCTTCCGCAAGATATTTTCCGGTGCGAAAATCATCGGCTACATTTTCCGCAGTGCCGTTTTTGTTTATTGTTTTAAGGCATTTTATATATTTCATCAAAGATGCGTCGGACATAAAAAATCGAACTAACCTCGCGACTCCATAGAACAATAACAATATAAAAATGCTCGATAAAATCTGATCGGAGCTGCGGTTCATGATCGACAATACCCCGGGCACTGCGCCGATCCCAATAATCACAAAATACAAAACATGAGCCATCGTGTCGCTTGACCCTGTCGTGCAGAACTTTTGTATTTGATTGAAAGTGTTGGTTATCTTCTCGTCCATCTTACTTGATCAGGTCTTTGCCACCCATATACGGACGAAGAACCTCGGGGATCCTAATTGTTCCGTCTTCATTCAGGTTATTCTCAAGGAATGCTATCAGCATTCTCGGAGGTGCAACAACAGTGTTGTTAAGAGTATGTGCAAAGTACTTTTCTTTACCCTTGCTTACTCTGATTTTCAGACGTCGTGCCTGCGCATCTCCTAGGTTGGAGCATGAACCGACTTCGAAATACTTCTTCTGTCTTGGCGACCATGCCTCAACATCGATACTCTTAACTTTCAAATCGGCAAGATCACCCGAGCAGCACTCAAGAGTACGAACAGGGATATCAAGTGAACGGAACAGATCAACTGTATTCTGCCAAAGCTTGTCGAACCATATCTTACTCTCATCAGGCTTGCATACAACGATCATTTCCTGCTTTTCAAACTGATGTATCCTATATACACCACGCTCTTCGATGCCGTGCGCGCCCTTTTCTTTTCTAAAACATGGCGAATAGCTTGTCAGAGTCTTCGGAAGCTGATCCTCGGGAATGATCGTATCAATGAACTTTCCGATCATTGAATGTTCACTTGTACCGATAAGATACAGATCCTCGCCTTCAATCTTATACATCATAGCGTCCATTTCGGCAAAGCTCATTACTCCTGTTACAACATTGCTGCGAATCATGAACGGCGGCACACAATACGTGAATCCCCTATCGATCATAAAATCTCTCGCATATGCAATAACAGCAGAGTGAAGACGTGCGATATCACCCATCAAATAGTAAAATCCGTTGCCTGCAACTTTACGCGCGCTGTCAAGATCAATGCCGTTCAGCTTCTCCATAATGTCGGTATGATATGGAATCTCAAAATCGGGCACAAACGGATCACCGTATCGCTTTATTTCAACGTTTTCGGAATCATCTTTACCGATTGGCACGCTCTCATCTATGATATTCGGAATTATCATCATGTCTTTCTTGACCTTTTCGGCAAGCTCTTCCTCAAGCGCTTCAAGGCGTGCAAGCTCCTCTGACTTCTCGGTTACGAGCTTCTTCATCTGCTCTGCTTCGTCCTTCTTGCCCTGCCCCATCAATGCGCCTATTTGCTTTGAATACTTGTTTCTTTCGGCTCTGAGCCCGTCAGCCTGCTGCTGCGCAGCCCTGCGCTGATTGTCAAGATCAATTACTTCGTCAACCAACGGAAGCTTATTATCCTGAAACTTCTTCTTGATGTTTTCCTTCACTGCGTCCGGATTTTCTCTCAAAAACTTAATATCTATCATTAATGTTTTCTCCTTTATAAATTAGTCGTCTTCCTTAAACCTTTTCATGAGTTCCTTCAGATCGTCTTCGCCATAAAACTCAAGAACCAGTGTACCGCTTGTTTTGCTCTTTTGGTTTACACGAACCTTTCTTCCGAAGCTTTCGGTCAGCGACAATTCGACTTCACGGTAATATTGAGGTCGTCTGTCAACCTTTTCTTTCAGAACAGGCTCTTCATCGATCTCTCCCAGCTTATTTAAAAACTGCACTCTCTTTTCAGTTTCACGAACGCTCAGCCCGTTTTCAATGACTTCTTCCGCAGTCTTCTCAATGAGTTCATCATCATTAAGCCCCAGCAATGCGCGTGCATGACCGGAAGAGATATCGCCGTTTGTAAGCATTGTCTTTACCGAATCCGGCAGTTTCATTAAACGCAGCGTATTAGCCACAGAAGAACGTGATTTATTCACTGTTTCGGCTACCTGTTCCTGAGTCATGTTATACTCCTTGATAAGAGACTCATACCCCATTGCAAGTTCAAGATCCGACAGATCCTCTCGCTGCAGGTTTTCGATCAGCGCAAGTTCCATTGACTGTGAATCAGTAAGCTCTCGAATAATTACGGGGATCTCCGTTAATCCTGCCATTCTCGCCGCACGGAAACGCCTCTCACCCGCCACGATCTCATACCCGCCGTCAAACAGAGGTCTTACAACCAGCGGCTGTATTACTCCGTGCTGTTCTATTGACTCGGAAAGTTCCTTTAGTGTTTCGGGATCAAACTCATGTCTTGGCTGACGCTTGTTAGGTTCTATCTCGGAAATTTTGAGCGATACAGTACTGCTGCTGTCTTCACTCTCATTTTGCAGAAATATTTCGTCAAGACCTCTGCCAAGACCGCCTTTTTTCATCGCCATTATTTTCACCTCTCATTTATTGATTACATTGTGGTAATAATTAATAGTTTTTACCGTCGATCTCACGAGCAAGATCAAGATAAGATGTACTGCCCTTTCCGGATTTATCATAATACATGATCGGTGTTCCGAAGCTGGGCGCCTCACTAAGCCTTACAGAACGAGGAATAACGGTGTTAAACACCTTGCGTGGAAAGAATCGCTTGACCTCCTCAACTACCTGTTGTGTAAGATTTAGTCTTCCGTCATACATTGTAAGCAGCACACTTTCTATCTCAATATGCTCGTTATACTGACGTTTAACACGCCGTACAGTATTCATAAGCTGTGACAATCCTTCAAGAGCATAATACTCACATTGGATCGGAATAAGAATAGTATCGCACAAGCACAATGCGTTGACCGTAATAAGTCCAAGTGAAGGCGGACAATCTATGATAATATAATCATACTCGTCACGAAGCGGAATAACAGCCGACTTCAGTATAGCCTCACGGTGTTTCTTATCGGCGATCTCCAGTTCGGCAGCCGCAAGATCAAGACTTGCCGGAATGATATTTAGATTATCAAACTGAGTTTTTACAACTGCATCTTTACCACTCAGTCCCTCAACAAAAATATCATATGTACTGTGCTTCGTCGCGCGCTTATCAACTCCTACACCGCTGGTTGCGTTTCCCTGAGGATCTATATCGACAAGCAGCACCTTTCTTCCTATCATTCCCAATCCGGCGGATAGATTTACTGCGGTCGTGGTTTTCCCGACTCCGCCCTTCTGATTTGCTATTGCAATAATCTTACTCATTGTAATCAGCAGCCTTTCATTCTATATTTCTTTTCTTTTCTTAAAATATCTGATTTTAACAGACAGACACAAGCATTAGGCTTGTGCGTTCATTAGGGAATTTATACCCATTACTGAACGTGAGGTTGAACCCACGACTTAAAAGCAGGGCACATCTCATCTGTGGTTATAATTTAAAATGACTCTAAATCTGCATCAAGCAGCAGCAGCTCCGGAATAATTTTATTATATCATTTTTTTGCATTAAATAAAAGAGTTTTTCGTGTTTTTTTATAAAAAATGTACGCCTAAATGTTTCACGTGAAACAAAAACTGCCGCACGGTTATACGCACGGCAGTTTTCATTGGAGGGTGGGAGTGGTTTGCACTCCCAAAGAAATGTGTATATGGATAATTTCTTGTACTCATTTTAATTTTGTTTTGTCAATGTTTATTTGATAATAAACACGATCATATGTATCCTGACGCTGACAAGTAATATTGATACCCGATCTGCTTATGGCTGCAACAGCATTTTCTATCGTGTTGTATAAAAGTCTGACATCTTTAACTGCACGCTTCACTGTCGGCTTAACTCTGACAAGATCGTCAATTAATTCATTGATCGTATTGTCATTGATCGTGGTGTAGGCTATTTCTTTAATCAGTTGCTGCTGCTCATCGTGATCCAGACTGCCGATCCGTTCCAGTGTTTCGCTTGAAAGCGGTTCATTTTGAAGTGCACGTCTTAAAAGCGGAATGACCTCTGTAAGCTTTAAGTATTTATCAACTTTAATTTTAGATACGCCAAGCTGCCTTGCTGCTTCCTCTTTTGTGAAATCAAGCTCATATATTAGTATTTTTAGTGCGTCTGCACGCTCAAAAACATTCATACTCTCCCTCTGTATGTTTTCAACCAAACTGTATACCGCTGACTGTCGCTCCGTACAATGAAGTATTATACACGGAACCTTAGTAAGCCCTGCCATTACAGCAGCCTGCAATCTTCGCTCCCCCAGCACCAATTCAAAATCATATTTTGCTTTTACACGTACAGTGATCGGCTGTATTATTCCGTTCTTTTCAATACTTCGCTGAAGTGTACTTAACTCTCTCCTTGAAAATATTCGATGCGGCCGAACATTGGGAGAACTTATCATGTATATCGGGATCATCTTAATTTTGTTTTCTGCTTTGACTGCCGATCTCATAACATTTCATCACCTTCATTCCGTAAAAATATCATATCATATATACTGCGTGAAGTTTGTCGTAATATATGGCAATTCTAATTTTATTTTTAGAATCAGTAAAACATCGTTTATCTGTTTTGTAAAAAAACATACAAATTACATCAAATGCTGTCGAACTCAAATTGTAAGAACATATTGGCAACTAGAGATCATCAATGTAATTAACACAGAATTTATTCCTAAAACTCTATTGACAAGCATATCACCTTCATTTATAATATACACTAAAGGAGGTTCATATGAGCAATAACAAAAGTTTTATTGATCAAGTCAGAAAAAGCATAATCCGAGGATTTGTATCGAGGATCATCATTGTCGGGGTTTTGTCAGTTCTTATTCTAAATGTTTATAAATATGCAGTTAATAACGGATATATTGCAAACAACGGTTTTGTAACTCCACTGCTGATCATATCATGTGTTATTATCGGGATAATTGTATTGATCCTCTATGCAGTTCACGTTTTTAAAGTCCTGAAAACAAAATTCCTTAACCTGGAACAGCAGGCTGCTCAACAAGCTATCCGGATGGCTGACGGATATTCTATGTATCCAAACACGCAGTATGGAGATATGTATCAGCAAACTGTTTTACCTCAAAAAAAACGCCAATACCTGATCGTCAATTTTGTTACAATAGTATTTACGTTAGTAATAATCCTCGCCGAAATTGTGTTATGCACTATATACGCTGAGTATTTAAATGCAAAGTATAATTACATTTCCGCAGAAGCTGTTATTACAGCCGTCAATGAACATGAAATAGAGGTAATCGACTCAGACGGTCATTACCACTACGAAACAAAATACGATACTGAATATAAGTATGAAATCGATGGAATCAATCAATTTAATAATTTTGACTCTACCAAATACTACAGCGTTGGTCAGATAATCGAAATTTTTGTGGACCCGACCGATAGCTATAAAACACCTACTATCAAATGGGAAAAAGACACCGAGCGGACCATGCAGATCATTATAATAGGACTTCTGGTATTTTTGATAGTGATAATAGGACTTAGTGCGATCATCAAACGCGCATTAAATAAAGTAATATAAAAAACAGGGCATCCTCAGAGGATGTCCTGTTTTTTATTAGAGCGGATTTTTATTGATCTTTACCCCTCTGCGAGGGTATTTTGAAGGGCACTTTAAGATCTTATCAACTATTACAATGCCTCGTGAACTGCCGTCCGGCAATTCAAAGGTCAGTAGATCGGAGAACTCTCCGCCGAGTGTCATAACTGCGTTCTCGGCGTTATTCACTTCTTCTTTCCAATCACGACCTTTCATCGCAATAAATGTTCCGCCAACCTTTACAAACGGCAGACAGTATTCGCTAAGCGATGACATATTCGCTACCGCTCGGCTGACGGCATAATCATAAGCTTCTCGGTGTTCCTTTGTCTTTGAAAGATCCTCTGCCCTGCCATGTATAGTAACACACTTCAGATCTAATGCAGGAAGTACTTCGTTTGATATAAAACTAAGACGCTTATTCAAACTATCCAGCATTGTTATTTTCAAATCAGGACGAGCAATTTTTAAAGGTATCGCAGGAAATCCCGCCCCTGTGCCAATATCTATTACTTCAGCCTCTTCTTCGAAGTCAATAACGCCCAATACTGTCAAGCTGTCGCAGAAATGCTTAATAATAAATTCATCTCTGTCAGTGATCGAAGTGAGGTTGATCTTTTCGTTCCATTTAAGAACCTGATCCATGTACTTTTCAAAACGTTCGATCGCTTTATCGTCAAGATCAATACCGAACTCCGAACAATATTTGATAAGTTTTTCCATAGAATCACCTCGATAGCCATATAACAAGCACTCCAATATCTGCGGGGCTGACTCCCGAAATACGGCTTGCTTGACCAAGATTTGTCGGATGTACCTTATTAAGCTTCTCCTGCGCTTCAAGACGCAAACCGCTTATAGTTGTATAATCCATGTCAGCAGGTAGCGGCTTTGACTCCATCCTCCTCATCTGCTCGACCTGCGCCAGCTGCTTACTGATATACCCCTCATATTTAACCTCAATTTCGATCTGCTCGAAAATATTCGGATCAAGATCAGGACGTGTATGATCAATTTCCTTTAATGCTTCATATGATAGCTGAGGACGTTTCATTAGGTCGATCAATCGAACTCCGGTTGTGATCGGCGATGTTTCACGTGAAACAATTAGTTCGTTCACCTTGTCATTCGGAGCAATAACTGTAGTTTTTAGTCTGTTTAATTCTTGTGATTTTAACTGCTGTTTTTTCAAAAACCTATCGTACCGTTCATCTGATATCAGACCGATCCGTCTGCCTATCGGAGTCAGCCGTTCATCTGCATTATCCTGACGCAGGATCAAACGGTATTCACTTCTTGATGTCATCATTCTATAGGGATCATTTACTCCCTTAGTCACAAGATCATCTATCAATGTACCAATATAAGACCCGGCACGATCAAGCACTATCTGTTCCCTACCTTTAATTTTAAGAGCAGCATTAATGCCTGCCACAAGACCTTGTGCTGCGGCTTCCTCATATCCCGAAGACCCGTTAAACTGCCCTGCGCCATACAGACCGGGATGATCTATAAATTCGAGAGTGTTATTCATCTGAAGAGGATCAACGCAGTCGTACTCAATAGCATAGGCGCAGCGCATCATCACTGCATTTTCAAGCCCCTTTATAGAGTGATAGAATTGCAGCTGGACCTCCTCGGGCAATGATGAAGACATTCCCTGAAGATACATTTCTTCGGTATTCTCACCGCAAGGTTCAATAAACAGCTGATGTCTTGGCTTATCGGCAAACCTCACTATTTTATCTTCTATGCTGGGGCAATATCGTGGGCCTACGCCGTGGATCATACCGCTGTACAGCGGTGATCTGCTGATGTTGTCTAGTATGATCTGCTTTGTCTTATCGTTAGTCCAGCTGATATGGCACGTCACCTTATTCTCGGGTAGATCTACAGTATCATAAGAAAACGGGACGACCGGTTCATCTCCGCATTGTTCTTCAAGCTCCGAGAAATCTATACTTGAGCGCAAAACTCTTGCGGGTGTGCCTGTCTTAAACCTTCTGAGTGACAAACCGAGATCTTTAAGTGACTGCCCAAGAAATGTTGCCGGGAATATTCCGTCAGGACCGCTTTCATACGACACTTCCCCTACGAATATTCTGCCGCCCAGATATGTCCCTGTGGCAATTATAACTGCTGAAAATCTGTATAAAGCACCCATTCGAGTTTCAAGCTGCCACTTCTCTCCGTCTTTCTTTACAGCAACGACTTCCGCCTGATGCAGCTCAAGATTTTTCTGTATTTCAAGCTTATGCTTCATGACCTCGCTGTACTTGCGCCTATCGATCTGCGCTCTCAAAGAATGAACCGCAGGGCCTTTTCCCCTGTTAAGCATTCTCATTTGCAGCATACACTCGTCAGCCGTCTTACCCATTTCTCCGCCAAGAGCATCTATTTCTCTGACAAGATGCCCCTTTGCAGTTCCTCCGATCGACGGATTACAAGGGCAGTTGCCTACTGCATCCATATTAATAGTGAACACAACCGTTCGGCAGCCAAGCCTTGCTCCTGCAAGCGCAGCCTCAATGCCCGCATGACCGGCGCCGATAACGGCGATGTCATATTCACCGGCAAAATAACTCACTCCAACTCACCTCATTATTCATTATTTTCCAACGCAGAATTTAGAGAACACACTGTGTACGATCTCTTCGCTTGCACGTTCGCCTGTCAGCTCGAGCAAATACTGTATTGCTTCTTCTATGAGAACTGTTACAGCGTCAAGCGTTATACCTGATGAAACGGCCATGAGCGCTTCTTTTACGCTGTCGGCAGCTTTAGACGCACATTGATATTGGCGCTCGTTTGACAATACTGCCGCATTTTCGTCAAATTCGGCAGCGCCGGTCAGTTCTTCAACAGCGCCGATCAGATTATCGATACCTTCTCCTGTTTCCGCAGATATATATACGAAACGTGAGGCACTCTGTTTTATTTTATTGATATCTGCCAAAATTTCCAGATCAGTTTTGTTGATAACAGCGATTGACGGTGTATCAGAAAGGACCTCAAGCAATTCAAGATCATTTTTATCAAGCGGGCGTGACGCATCAAACATAACAAGAGCCAAAGCGCAAGACTTTAGTCTTCTTCTAACCATCTCCACTCCGATCTGTTCGACAGGGTCATCGGTTTCTCGCATTCCCGCAGTATCGGATAAAATTAAAACAGCGCTGCCCATTACAACAGTTTCTTCTATCATATCTCTTGTAGTGCCGGGAATATCTGTAACAATGCTCTTCTGAGTTCCCGCAAGAAAATTCATCAGCGTCGATTTTCCTACATTCGGCTTACCTATAATAAGAGTGTCTATCCCCTGCTTTACTGCTTTTCCGCTGTCGTAGGATCTCAGCAGCTTTGACAGTGAATCAAATGCTTTGTTCAGATTCTGTTCTAAAGTGCTGCTCGATACCTCGGGAATATCCTCCTCCGGATAATCAGCCCAAGCAGACAAGTGTGCAGCCTCGTCAACAAGCAAAGATCTCACACGCTCTATCTCACGGCTGAGTCTTCCTTCTTTTATATTGAGCGCCGAACGTGCCGCAGCTCTTCCCTTTGCCGAGATAATGTCCATAACAGCTTCCGACTCTGTAAGATCGATCTTGCCGTTCAAAAATGCTCTTTGAGTAAACTCTCCTGCCTGCGCCGCCTCTGCTCCGCTGTTCAGAACTATCCTTAGAATACGGTTTGTAACATACATACCGCCGTGACATGATATCTCAACAACGTCTTCCCCCGTGTAGCTGTGAGGGGCACGAAATACCGTTACCACTGCTTCATCTATAGGACCAGCTCCGTCAAAGATCTTACCGAATAAAGCGCTGTAACCGCTGAGCTGTGAAAGACTCTTTCCTCCGGCAGATCTGAAAATCGAATCGGCGATCTCTACAGCCTTGCTGCCAGATATTCTTATAACGCTGATACCGCCGGTTCCCATAGGCGTTGAAATAGCCGCTATTGTAGTTCTGTTTATCAAATCATTCATAATAAATCACCGTAATAACAAAAGCGAAGGCTTGCGAGCCTCCGCTTATAATACTGCTTCTCATTTACGAGAGGTGTTGATGCCTGAATATTTTATTCGCCGTCCGACTTCTTCTCGATTTTTGAATAAAGCGGCAACCCTGCCTTCTCAATAGGACTTCTCTGACTGAATGTTGATGTTGTTATCATTTCGTCATCGACAGGCTTGTTGTAGCGGTTTTCGTATGGCTTTCTTTCAAAATTCTCTTTGTACGGGGTGCGCTTATATGAGCTGCTCTGCGAGCCTCTTCTGCCGCCCTTCTGGTAGCCGCCTCTTCCGCCCTGACGCCTTCCGTTATTCTGATAGCTTCTTCTCGGCTTAACAGGATTTTTCGGGTCGGGTGCAATAACAACATGACGCTCAAGGTCTTCGCCCTCCGAGAACGAAATTGCTCCGTTAACACTCTGAACGGCGGTATGGATTATCCTTCTCTCATAAGGATTCATAGGCTCAAGATTGACATTCTTGCCTGTTTTAACAGCCTTAACAGCAAGCTTTCTTCCGAGCTTAGTAAGGGTCTCTTCGCGCTTCTCTCTGTAGTTACCAGTATTGATAGTGATCCTATAATACTGGTTGTCAACATGATTAGCAACAAGTCCGGCAAGATACTGCAGCGCATCAAGCGTTTCGCCTCTTCTGCCGATCACAAATCCAACATCATCGCCGCTTAAATATATTTCAGCCGTATCTTCTTCTTTCTTGACCTCGGTGGTGATACCTTCAAGCCCCATGCATTTCAAAATGCTGAGCACATATTCTTCGGCTGCCGCAGCAGGAGTAACAGTAATATATGCTCTGACCTCCGCCGGGCTTCCGCCGAAAATCCCCAAAGTCTTTCCTTTAGGCTCCTTTATCACCTCATACTCAGCCTTATCGGGCTCCACTCCAAGCTCCTTACAAGCAGACGCCAATGCTTCTTCTATAGTGTCTCCTTTGCTAAATGCTTCTTTTATCACACTTGACACCTCTAATCTCAATTGCCGCCCCAAAAGTTCGGCAATTATTTCTTCTTCTTCTTTTTTCCGCCCGAGCTGCTGCCCTGCGGCTTCTTTGTGAGGGCAGGCTTTGAAGCTGCCTTTCTCTCGACCTTCTGCACATTCAGCTCAGCCTCTTCAAGGTACGAGATCCTTGCTGCCTCTTCCTTTGCTGTGAGCGCCTGTGCATTATAAAATTTATGAATGATAACAGTCGTAACAAATCCGATAATACTCGAATATATCCAATACAGACCGATAGCTGCGGGAACGGAATATGCGATCCACGCCGACATCAGCGGCATAAGCAAAAACATCGAGTTCATGCAGCCCTGCTGTCCTTTCAGGCTAAGGCTCTGACCGTTCATTTTCATCGATATAAGGCTTGTTGCGAAGCTTGTCACAAAGCAAAGCACCGGAAACAAGATAAATACCGACCAAAAGCCGTGAGAGCTTGGCATATCCAGCAAATTAAGTCCAAAAAGTTTAAATCCGCTTGAAAACATATCAAGCTTATCGATATCTGCGCTCGAAAGTCCTGTATGAGCTAAAAAGTCCGCATTGTTTTTAATGTCGGAATATATGCTCATAAAGCTGATCTGACCGTAGTATCCCTCAATATTGGATCCAACCACGGGCAGTCCCTTTGCATAACTCAAAGCCGCCTCAACGCTGGTTTTTGCAATATGGAGCGTATTGGTTAGCGGATTTCTGATAGCATAATAAACACCAAACAGCAAAAGCATCGGCACAAGAGTCGTTGTGCACCCTGCGGTAGGACTGATGTTCTCCTTCTCGTAAAGCTTTGCCAACTCCTCGTTAAGCTTATCTCTGTCACGCCCGTATTTCTCCTGAAGCTCCTGCTGCTTTTTTTGAAGACGCATCGTCCCCGCCATCGACTTCTGAGATTTTATCTGCAAAGGAAACTGCAGCGCACGAAGCACAACGGTAAAAATAAGGATAGCGACTGCAAAATTACGCACAAGACCATAGGCAAACCAAAGCAAATAGCCGAACAAGTAGCCCAGGAATTCAAATATACCATACATTTAATTACTACCTCGTCACCGAACCACTTAATACAAGGTAATTATCATAATATGCAATATAAAACATTGTGGAACGGATCATACTTATTTCTTTTCGTTATTCTTTATAGCTTTATAATCGATCAATTTGATTTTTCTTACTTTTGTATTAATTACCGGAACCGGGTCATAGCCGCCGGGATTCCACGGATTGCACCGCAAAACTCGCTTCAGCGTCATGAATGATCCTCTGACAGCGCCGTACTTTTCTATCGCCTCTGCGCCATATGCAGAACACGTCGGTATGAACCGACAGCTTGGCGGCGTAAGCGGTGAGATGAATCTTTGATAATAATGAATAAGCAAAATTAATATGCGTTTCATAATATCGTATTATTTTATCACTCCCGACCGTTTCAGCGCACTGCCGATCGGAGCGATCAGATCGTCGGATTTGATGAACGCTGTCTTCTTTCGAGCCACAAACACAACATCGAAGCCCCTTGACAAAGACCCCAAAGATTCGGAGTATGTAAAAAGCGCCGCACGGATAACACGCCGGCAGCGTGAACGTACAACTGCATTGCCGATCTTTTTTCCCGTTGTGATGCCGTATCGGAATCGCCCAAGGCGATTTCCCGAAATATATATCACGACCTCGGGATAGACATAGCAGTTTTTGCTGCGGTAAAGTCGGCGAAATGTATTGTTTTCTTTTATGGTTTCAAGATCTGCCATTTTACTTCACCAAACAACAATTATTAAAATCTCTGCTTTCAACAAGCAGACACAAGCCGCATGCTTGTGCATTCATTATGGGATTAATCCCCCTAATGAACGTGATAAATTTATGTGACCAATACAATATTTCAGATCACACATAACCCCAAGCCGATAATGATCTCACCACAAAACAAAAGTCTCCGATAAAACGGAACTGATCATCCTGCGCCCCGCAGTAACTCGGGACGCAGCATAGAACGAAAGTACAGCGGCAGTATAAAGGCTCGTCAACAGAGTCCTCCGCCGTACAGGGGAATTACACACACCGCCCCTAATTAGGGCGATAAAAGCTCTGCTTTTATAAGGCGTATTTGCGCCCTTGGTGGTGCAATCAATAAGAGAGTCTTTTTCTGCCCTTTGCTCTTCTGCGAGCCAAAACCTTGCGACCGTTGCGGTCAGCCATTCTCTTTCTGAAACCATGCTCCTTTTTTCTGTGAAGCTTCTTAGGCTGATATGTTCTCAGCATACTAACCCCTCCTTTCGGGTATACAACCTTGCAATTTAACATTATACCTTAAATAGAGGCATTATGTCAACAAAAAAATGCGGACTGCTCGCAAGTTTTTTCTTCCGACCCCATCTGATGCCTCTGCAAGGCGCAGGGATCAAGGCACAGCCTGCCCCTGATGCGGATTATTCCTTCAGAATAAGTTTAACAAAAACAGGACAAATGTCAACCATAATAAAGAAAAAAGAATAATTTCGTCAAATTGCACAACTAAATTTTCCACATATCAACGTTTTTTCTGCCTCAATTTGTCTTTTTTCTCGAGTTTTCCACATTTTATGTTGATTTCCTTATTGAAATAATCGCCTTTTTATGCTATAATTATCATGATTATTTGTATGGTGGGCAGTTGTGCTGTCCGTGCGGCGCTGCCTGCAAACACATAAATTTTGTAGCGGAACAAAATTACAGTCATATAGTTATCCTATTGTTTACGATGCAAAATATTTATTTTCAGTAAGTTTAGTGATGTAAGGCATTTTGTTTCACAAATAAATCCGACATCACGCTTCAAGAACATTAAATATGTATTTCACACGGGCGATCCGAGTGATATATTGGGGGTTATTTTTTAAATGGATTCATTTAACGAAACGTGGCCGCTGGTCTGCGATTACTGTCAGCAGCGGATCACAAAGGTAGCGTTCCAGACATGGATCAGCAGGATAGAACCGAAGGAGATCGACTTCGATATCGGACAAATACAGCTTCTCGTGCCGAACGCTTTTCACAGAGAAACAGTAACTCGCTGCTACATGACGCTCATCAGAGATGCATTTGCGGAAATATTCGGTCAGCGTTTTGATATCAAGCTTGTTATTCCGGAGGAGATCGAGCTGCCCGAGGATGAAAACGAAGACGCGGGAAATTCCGACGATGACGACGCTCCGCTCACATTTGACAACTACATAGTAGGCTCTTCCAACAAATTCGCTCACGCTGCGTCGCTTGCGGTAGCGCAGAATCCGGGCGGTTCCTACAACCCGCTGTTCATCTACGGAAATTCGGGTCTCGGAAAAACTCACCTTCTTCACGCAATACGCAACGAAGTCCTCAGCAACGACCCTAACATGAAGATAGCATACGTTAAGGGCGACGATTTCACAAACGAGATCGTCGAGTCGCTGCGCCGAGTAAACCAAGCCGAATTCCGTCAGAAATACCGAAATGCCGATGTGCTGTTGGTGGACGACGTTCAGTTTATCGGCGGCAAAGAGTCTACTCAGGAGGAATTCTTCCACACATTCAATGCGCTGTACGAAGCAAAAAAACAAATAGTTCTCACGTCCGATCGTCCGCCAAAAGAAATAAAAACTCTCGAAGACAGACTCAGGACCAGATTCGAGTGGGGACTTATCGCCGATATCCAGCCGCCCGACATTGAAACAAGGATCGCTATCCTAAAAAGCAAAGCGGATTCTCTCGATTTCGAGATCCCGGACGACATTTGCGAATATATCGCCAATAAGCTGAAAACCAATGTTCGTCAGCTTGAGGGCGTGGTAAAAAAGATAAAAGCAAAAAGCTATCTCAATGGAGAAAAGCCGTCGCTTATGATCGCCCAAGAGGTTATATCCGACGTACAAACAAACGACGTTCCCGTTCCGGTTACGGTAGAAAAGATAATTGAAGAGGTTGCAAGAACATACGGAGTCAACCCCGAAGATATCCGTTCGGTCAAAAACAGGCGCGCTGCGCTCAGCAACGCTCGTCAAGTAGCTATATATATAGTAAGGCAGGTCACAGGGCTATCCATGGAGGCTATCGGAAACGAATTCGGAGGAAGACATTATTCCACAATCGTTTATACGATGCAGGAAATGGAAAAGAAGCTCGAAAAAGATGTGCGTCTGAAAGAAACGGTAGAAGATATCATAAAGAATATTCAGGATATGTAAAGAGGTGATTACAAATAGTAATCACTTTAACTTGGCAAGCTTGATCCGCAGTAAATATAGGTGTGATTTTGTTCATATTTTATTCATTTCTTGTTCGAATCTTCAGTCGATTTAAAGGTTATATTTTTCAACATTTCCTTAACATTCCACATCAACTTTTCAAAGTTTTCCACAATACCGATCTCAGCTGCGTTAACTATGTCAACTTCGGTGAAAACTCGTGACAAACTCAAAACGCTCATCCGGATTAAGTTTTAACTGCTTTTTAACTTTTCCTCACCCCCTACTACTACTACTATATATACTATATACTTAAATCTTTACTTTTTTATCGGCGGCAAAGATTTCTGCCGATCTCAGCCGCGGTTTTTGAAAAACGAACACTGCATTATAATTATATCTGACAGCGCGGCTGCAATTTGATTATATTTACAAAATGTAATTCAGGAGGATACGTTCAGCTATGAAGGTCGTTTTCAACAGAACAGAGCTTTCAAATGCGGTGACAACGGTGCAGAGAGCCGTATCATCAAAAAGCTCCACGCCTGCACTTGAGGGCATACTTATAAAAACCAAAAACAGCGCTGCCGAATTGTGCGGATATGATCTGGAAATAGGGATCACAACATCTATTCCGGCAACAGTCGTTGAACCGGGAGAAATTGTTTTGAGCGCTCGGCTTTTTGCGGAGATTGTCAAGAAAATGCCCGATGAGATAGTAACGATCGAAACAGATGACAAGCTTTTGGCTTATCTGCATTCGGGTCTGACCGATTATCAGATCGTCGGGATCTCATCTTATGAATTTCCCGAGCTGCCGAGCTTCGAAGCCCTCGAAAGTTTCGAACTGGATTCGGGCACTTTGCGTTCAATGATAAGAGATACATTTTATGCGATCAGCGATAATCCCTCAAAGCCGGCGCTGATGGGATCGCTGTTTGACGCAGCCGACGGATATTTGAATATTGTTTCGATCGACGGATTCAGAATGTCGGTAAGACGAGAAAAAATTGAAAGCACAAACAAATTCGAATTTGTGCTGCCGAAAAAAACACTCGGAGAGCTTCTTAAGATCAACAGCGATGACGAAAGTCCCGTTAAGATCGTCCTTGGAAAGAAGCACGCAGCTTTCACGATCGACGGTTACTGCGTTGTATCAAGACTGATCGAGGGAAAATACGTTCCTTACAAAGATACGATACCTAACGGATGCGACACTACGCTGACTATCGAAACAAAACAGATGATATCGTCTATGGAAAGAATGTCGCTGCTGACAAGTGATAAAATGCAGCAGCCCGTACATTTCCTGATAGCTGACGAGGGAATAAAAATGTTCTGCACAACTGCGGTAGGCAAGGCTAACGATTTCATTGAAACGAGGTTTGAAGGCAGTGAACTCGAGATCGGTTTCAACAACAGATATATGCTTGACGCCGTAAAAAACGTTGACGCTGACGAGCTGCTTTTTGAATTCAACGGCCCGAACCGTCCGCTTAAGATACTCCCCGTCAAGGGCGACAGCTTTCTGATGCTGGTTGTACCGATGCGAATTTAATGCATAAAATAAATATCGGAGGTCAATGTCACGGTTTTGATGTGGCGGCATATTTATGAGAACTGAAAAAATATATATAGATACCGAATATATAAAGCTTGACAGCCTGCTTAAGATCGGCGGTTTCGGAACCGGCGGACAGGCGAAGCTTCTTGTGCAGAACGGCGGCGTTCTTGTGAACGGCGAGGTCTGCACAATGAGAGGAAAGAAAATGCGTCCGGGCGATACCGCAGAATGCAACGGTATCGTTCTGGAGGTGTGCGCAAAATGAATATCACGTCGCTTGGATTTGAGGGCTTCCGAAATCTTTGTGACGGCGAGATCACTCCGTGCCGGGGAGTCAATGTGATCTACGGCAAAAACGCGCAGGGCAAAACGAACCTTGTCGAGTGTATATGGCTTTTGAGCGGCAACCGCAGCTTTCGTGGAGCGCGCGACAGTGAGCTTGTCGGTTTTGGGCGTGACGCTGCAAAAATAAAAGCGGAATTTTTTTCCGAGGGACGCATTCAGACTTCCGAGATCTCTTTGATCCGAGGTAAAAAGGGTGCTTTTCTGAACGGCGTTAAACAGAGAAGCAGCGCAGCGCTTTTGGGGCATTTGTGCGCAGTTGTGTTTTCACCCGAGCATCTGACTCTTGTTAAGGGCGGACCTGACGGCAGACGCAGCTTTATAGATGGAGCTATATGTCAGATAAAGCCCGGCTTCAAAGACACGCTTTCTTCATATAAGCGCACATTGATCCAGCGAAATTCTTTGCTCAAGGATATCCCAAGGCACCCGGGACTTGAAGAAACACTGGACGCGTGGGATCAGCGGCTTGCGGTTTTGGGCGCAAACGTTATCAGAGTACGAATGAAATATACCGAAAGGCTTTGTGAATGCGCCTCGAGATACCATATGGGAATATCTCATAACAGCGAGAGGCTGAATATCGATTATGCCGGAACAGTGCCGAAAGAATACTGCGGCGATATTGGATCGGTAAGGGATCAGCTCCTAAAAATGCTTCTCGACAAGCGGAATGACGACATTGCCGCAGGTTCAACAAGCGCAGGCCCGCACAGAGATGATCTTGAAATAACGATCAACGGCGAAAGTGTCCGCAGATACGGCTCTCAGGGCCAGCAGCGAAGCTGCGTGCTGTCTATGAAGATCGCAGAAGAGGAGCTGATAAGGCTTTCCGTATCGGAAGAGCCGCTCGTGCTTTTGGACGATGTCCTGAGTGAACTTGACTCGAGACGTCAGGATTTTCTGCTTAATGAAATCGGCGACCGGCAGGTATTTATAACGTGCTGCGAGAGCGCATCGGTTGAACGTCTGAAGGGCGGCAAGCTTTTTGAGATAAACGGAGGCAAGGTCAATTTTTGATATTGTTTACGGACGCAAATATCTTATAAAAAGACGGCCTCGGTTTTTGTATATTCAAAGGCTCACTTGATACATAATGTTACTTGTTAAACTTGCTATACTAAAATCAAAATTTCGCTGAAGCCTTTGAAAAGGCTTTGACGGTACGGCTTTTTTATCGTAAACGACATAAATCTTTACATAAACATTTTTTTAGTGTTGAAAGTGGAGTTTTGAATAATGCTTTTTACAGCTCGCAGTTCTAAGCAGATTCACATTATATCAGATTTGGCGTCAATGATTTCCCTACCAAAACAAATTAACTATCAAATCTATTATTCAATGATGTTTACTATAACCGCAGAGGGGAATGTTCCCCGGGTGTCGCCTGCCGTCGGGGACGGTTCCCAACCGGCTCGGTCGGTGCTTCTGCTGTGCAGAGGTCTCCACAGGAGACCCGCACCCTCTATTAGGAGGCGGGGAACATCCCCTACTGAACGCACAAAGCCTTTGGCTTTGTCTTTGCTTGTTTAAAGCAGAGCTTTTAATGAGTTGAGAATTTATTAACATAAAGTTTTCGCCAAGCCTTTTGAAAAGACTTGAGCGAAAATTTTTACTGTATACCAATATATAAAAATTAAACATTTAATCATACAATTAAAATAGTGATAAAATATTTTATAAATTGCTTCATAAAATCACAAATTTTTTAAATTTTTTTTGAAAAAACGCCCACAAAATCATTTTTTTATGATATAATTATAATGTGTATAAATAATAGGATAAGTGCCGATATTTACGGCAATGGAGGGCGCAGTGTATCTACATTTAGGCTCTGATGTGGTGGTCTTAAAATCGTCTGTTATCGGAATATTCGATCTGGATACGTCAACCGTTTCCAAGATCACCAGAAATTATCTCGCTGCCGCCGAAAAAGAAGGGCGTGTTGTGACGGTGTCTTACGATCTTCCGAGGTCGTTTATTGCTGCTGTTGATGACGGAAGAATTACGGTCTACATCAGCCAGCTTTCCTCCCAGACTCTTCTAAAACGCTATTACGGTCATGTCCAACAAGATATGTCAACATAACGCGCAAGCCTATGGCTTGTGTCTGCTTGTCGAATGCAGAGCATTTAAATAACAACGAATCAATAATAATTATTCAAGAGGAATATTATATGAGCAAGAATATCAGAAAATGCCCGTACTGCGGGAAAAAGGTTTCGTATATTCAGGCTTTGTCGGAAGTCAACAGCGGTGAGCATACGTGCAGTTACTGTAATAATAATTCAAATATATCGTTCAACAAGAAAATATACATACCTGCGGGCGTATTTCTCGCAGCTGCTGCCATAATTCTTGCAGTGCTGTTTAGATTGGATCTGGATCAGAATCTGCTGATCGCAGCCGGGGTCGTAATAGTCCTGTTCGGAGTGTTTTATTTTTTGACTCCTCTGTTTTACATGCTTGAGGCGATCAACGGCATTCAGGCAAGAATTCCTGTAGAACGAAAACGTAAGCGCAGCGATCCGACTGCGAATGCTGTGAAAAGCAGCGCTAAGGCAGCGTCCGCAGCTGCCGCAAGGGAGAGTAAAGAAATGGGCAAGAAAAACAGCTCCTTCAAGGAGAAACTTAACAAGTTCATAAAAACATATGTTGTTGTTGATGATGACGAGGACGCAGAGTCAAATAAACCGTCAGACGTCAATGAGCCGTTTTACGATGAGTTTGTTGACGAAGAAAGCGTATATTCAAATGACGATACATCATGGAATGTTATCAGCGATTTCAGCAATGATGATGCTAAAAATTATTCGGGCGCTCAGTCTGACGATGAGTTCACCGAGATATCCTCCGATTCATCAGACAGCGAAAACGAGTCGAATTGGATCGCTGTTCCGCCAACCGAAGATGAATCCGATATCTACAGCGGCAGTACACATATAGAAGAGATCGTTGAAAATAAGACTATCGAGGATCAAAAGGCAGTTATTTCCGAAAATATCGGCCCTGCCCCAAATATTGCTGCAAAAGAGGAGCCTGCTTATCAGCCTCGTTACCATAAACTTACAAAAACAACAGAGGTCGATAATATTTATGTGCCTGATAAATTGCCCGAAGTACATATAGATATTTTTGAAGAAGAGAAGCAGGAAGATGCCGAAGCTGTTATTGAGAAAGCAGACAGCGTTTTGTCGCAGGACGAGCAGGAAGAAGAAGAGATAATGATGTTCTTCGACTCCGCTCCAAGCGAGGACGATGAGCGGGAATTCAGCGAAGATGAAGATAACGCAGCTGCGGAAGATGATGAGTCCGAAGCTATGCAGTTAGCGGAAGCTGGCGATCTCGATGAAGCTGATAGCGGCTTGAACAGCGAAGAAAATGAGACCGAGGAACGCAGCGAAAATTATCGTGATGAGCTTTTTGAGTATTTGCCCGATGTCGATATAATACAACTGAGATGGAGTGACGATACTAAAACACAAAGCGAAGACGAGGATCTAATCGAAAGCGATACGAATGGATCGGACGATATTGCTCCGAATGTGGAGCAGATAGATGACGAATTGGGTTCGGCTGAAAGCGAACAAAGCTATGAAACAAATAAAGCCGCGGGAGAAGAGTATTCCGAAAACGAATTGACTTTGGATGAAAATAATTTATTCGAGGATAATTCGGCGCCTATTTCGTTGGGAGACGAATCTGCTGATATAGAAGACGTGCTTTCAGTGTCCGAAAACGATGAGGATCAAAAAAGCGATGACAACGGTGAAAATGATTTCATGAATGAGCTTATCCTCGCCGAAGAGAGGATCGCAAGAGATCTTGACGAAATGATGAATTTTGTCAGCGAGGATAGATCGTCGATGACGTTGACAGATGATGATCCGGATGATGAATGGGTCAGCGATGATTCGGATATCGAGTTTGAATCCAAAGACGAGATCGACGATCAGCCTGAGGAAGAGCCCGAAGACGAGATCGAGGATCAGTTTGAGGAAGAGCCCGAAGACGAGATCGAGGATCAGTTTGAGGAAGAGCCCGAAGACGAGATCGAGGATCAGTTTGAGAAAGAGCCCGAAGACGAGATCGACGATCAGCCTGAGGAAGAACCCGAAGACGAGATCGAGGATCAGCCTGAGGAAGAACCCGAGGACGAGATCGAGGATCAGCCCGAGGAAGAGCCCGAAGACGAGATCGAGGATCAGCCTGAGGAAGAACCCGAGGACGAGATCGAGGATCAGCCCGAGGAAGAGCCAGAAGACGAGATCGACGAACAGCCCGAGGAAGAACCCGAGGACGAGATCGACGAACAGCCCGAGGAAGAACCCAAGGATGATGACGATAGTTTTGTAATAGATTATTCTCAGGGAGAGGAAAAAACATTACAGGAAGAAATAGATCTTTCGGAGTACCGCACATCAAACTATACAGAGGAAGAGCCGCAAAGCGATGATTCTGAGATAGAGGAAAAAGAGCCGGAAAAGCCGAAGGTGTCGCGTTACGAGAAAAAGTTCCCCAACGCTGTGAAGGCTGCTGCGGAGGAGGCTGTCGAGAATGAGCGCCGCCGAAAAGCAGAGGAGGAACGCAGAAAGCGAGATCAGCTTCAGCAGAAAAGCGAACAGCCCCAAAAGACCGAGAACGAAAAGAGCGGGAAGGGATTTTTCGCAAGACTGAAAGAACGCATTATCGAAGCGACAGAGGAGGAACGCCAAGAGGCTTTTGAGCAGGAAGAACGTGAGCGTAAAAGAGCAGAGAAAGAAGCTCGCAGAAAGGCGCGCGAAAAGGAAAAAGCAGCATCTCAGAATACGCGGGAGAGCGCCCGATCGAGGTCGAACGGCGAAAAGCTGTATATGAGTGAGGAGGAAATGTTCCGAAAGGCTCAGCAGGAGATAGACCGGGAGCCTCGCAGGAAAATGACTCAGGAGGAAAAAGCAAAAATAATTGCCGAGAGAGCGCGCAGAGAGAAGCAGCAAAGCTCGCAGAACAAGCGAGAGCGAGATGAGCAGGGACGTCGTGAAGAGCAGAGCCAAGCGGCGGAGGAGCGCAGGCGCAGACGCAGCGAGTCAGATGAAAATGCAGATCGGATACGTCAAAAGCAGATCGACAAAGCAAAAAACAGCCAGCGCAAGATGAACTCTGAAAACACGGTTCGCAGCAGTAACGCACGCAGCCTCAAAGACACCAACAGTGTCAGGTCAAGCGTATCGCAAAATCAGAAGAAGCGAGAGCAGGACGTTTAACAACGGTATGATTTGTATTGGGGGAATTGAATGTTTAAGTCAGGTGTATGCCCATACTGTGGCAGTACGATCGAATACAAAAAAAGATCGTCTGCCATCAGAGAGAACAGTCACGTTTGCAGAAAATGTATGAAAAGATCAACGGTTCGCTTCAAGCAGTCGGGTGTAATGCTTGGCATAATATTTGCAGTTGTACTTATTGCGCTGAATGTTCTGATGTTTGCTAAAGGGCACAACAAAACCGTGATACCTAATTTTGTGATCACGATAGGCGCAATAATACTATATTTATCACTGCTTCCGCTGACGACGGAATTTATCAGGATCGAAAGCGAAGATCCTCCCCGAAAGCTAAAGAAAAACCGCCGCAGGCATATCAGAGATAAACGCAAGGGCAGTTAATGCGGCAGCTAAATAATCGCAGAATTCCTCTTAGTCTGCTGAGCAGAGATCGTACTCTCGCACCGCGCCGTGACGAAGGGGTATTCGTTAAGATCAAATACGACTATTTAATTGCCTGAGTAATAACTTAACATAATGAAAGTTTTCGCCAAGTCTTTTCACAAAGGCTTGCGGGCTGAATCATATACAGATCGATTACGCTAAAATTAGTGACATTTTTAATTAAAAGCTCTGCTTAAAGAGCAGAAACAATCCGCAGGCTTGCGCATTCAGTAAGGATCTTTTCTGCTGAATATGAGATGGGCCCGCCGCATATAGAGGCAGGAGACATCTGATCTGCGGTCATATATATGAATGGTCACTTCTTCGAAACTCAGATCATTCCAACAGGTCAGCGGAGAGTTCCGCAAAAAAGAGGTTTATAATGGATATTTTGGAGAATGTAAAGGTTGAACAGGAGTATACCGCCGAACAGATCCAGGTTCTTGAGGGGCTTGAGGCAGTCAGAAAGCGGCCGGGTATGTATATTGGTTCTACCGGGCCGAGAGGACTGCATCATCTTGTGTATGAGATCGTCGATAATTCGATTGATGAGGCGCTTGCCGGATTCTGCAACAAGATCGATGTTGTAATAATGCCCGGTAATATCATCAAAGTAACCGACAACGGACGAGGTATCCCGATCGGGATCAATCAGAAAATGGGTATGCCCGCAGTAACTGTTGTTTTTACCGTGCTTCACGCCGGCGGCAAATTCGGCGGCGGCGGCTACAAGGTGTCGGGCGGTCTTCATGGCGTTGGCGCTTCGGTCGTAAACGCGCTGTCGGAGTGGCTTGAGGTCAAGGTTTGCGACGGCGAGAAGATCTATCATCAGCGTTATGAGCGGGGAAATATCGTTACCGACTTGAAGGTGATCGGTGAGTCGACCCAAAGAGGCACCGAGGTCACATTCAAGGCAGACCCCGAGATATTCAAAGAAACCGATGTATATGATTATACCGTTCTTGAAACACGTCTGCGTGAACAGGCATTTCTGAATGCAGGTATTCACATTGAACTGCGTGATGAACGTGACAGCGAAAATGTAATAAAGAAGAATTTCTTGTATGAAGGCGGAATCGCCAGCTTCGTGGAATATATCCATAAAAAACGTTCTCTTGATGTGATACATCCCGATGTAATATATTTTTCAACAGAGAACGAGGAAGGTACGGCTGCGGCAGAGATCGCTTTCCAATACAATGATAAATATAACGAACTCATATTATCTTTTGCAAATAATATTCATACAACAGACGGAGGTACTCACGAAGAGGGCTTCAAGCGTGCGATAACAACCGTTATGAATGAATATGCCCGAAAGCTCAAATTTCTCAAAGACAGCGACAAAAATCTGCTGGGAGAGGATTTCAGGGAGGGTATGACAGCGGTCATATCGGTAAAGCTTTCAGAGGCGCAGTTTGAAGGACAAACGAAGGCGAAGCTTGGAAACACCGAGGTTCGCAGCATGGTTCAGAATCTTATCAACGATAAGCTGCGCGAATATTTCGATACCCATATCGATGTAACAAAGGCGATACTCGACAAAGCTTGTCAGGCGGCGCTGGCGCGTGAAAAAGCCCGCCATGCGAGGGAGCTTGTACGCCGCAAATCTCCCCTTGAGAACGCATCGCTGCCGGGAAAGCTTGCGGATTGTCAGTCCAGAAATCCCGATGAAACTGAGGTTTATATTGTAGAGGGTGACTCTGCGGGAGGCTCTGCCAAAAACGGAAGAGACAGAAAATATCAGGCGATACTTCCTCTTTGGGGCAAGATGCTTAACGTTGAAAAGGTGCGTGAAGATAAAATAATAGGCAATGACAAGCTGACGCCGGTCATTACTGCACTCGGCTGCGGAGTCGGAAAAGAGTTCGATATCAGCAAGCTGCGCTACGGTAAGGTCATCATTATGGCGGATGCCGATGTTGACGGATCTCATATCAGAACCCTGCTGCTGACATTTTTCTATAGGTATATGCAGCCGCTGGTCGAGCAGGGTCATGTTTATATAGCGCAGCCCCCGCTTTATAGGATCACAAAGGGCAAAAAGGAGCATTATTATGCGTATTCGGATGATGAGCGTGATAGGATACTGAGAGAGCTGAACTGCAAAACCGACATACAGCGATACAAAGGTCTGGGCGAGATGGATCCCGAGCAGCTGTGGGAAACAACTATGGATCCCGAACGCCGTATAATGCTTCGAGTTAATGTTGAAGATGCAATGATCGCAGATGAAACATTCTCGATCCTAATGGGCGAAAAGGTAGAGCCAAGGCGTCTGTTTATAGAAGAAAATGCAAGGTATGTTCAAAATCTTGATATATGATATTGAATAATATTATTGCAGTAAATAGAGATAATCAGTTTTCACCGATGATTTTATCGGATATATCTAAATATTTACACACCAACACTACTTACGAGGAAAACACATAATGGATAATGAAATAAATCAGGGGATCCCCCAATCACGAATAATAGATGTCGATCTCGATAAGGAAATGAGAAAATCCTTTCTCGATTACTCAATGTCGGTTATCGTCAGCCGAGCTTTGCCGGACGTTCGTGACGGTTTAAAGCCGGTTCATCGCAGGATCCTTTATGCTAAGTACGAAAATAACATTTTGCCGACTGCGCCGTACAAAAAATGTGCGACAACTGTCGGAGATGTGCTGGGTAAATATCACCCGCACGGCGATGCTTCGGTTTATGATGCGCTCGTTCGTCTTGCCCAGGATTTCAGTATGCGCTACCCTCTCGTTGACGGTCACGGAAATTTCGGCAGCGTTGACGGCGACCCGCCTGCCGCATATCGTTACACAGAGTCGAGAATGAGTAAGATATCGGTCGAAATGCTTCGTGATATAGATAAGGATACGGTCGATTTTGTTCCCAACTACGATGACTCTCGAAAGGAACCGTCGGTTCTTCCCACTCGTTTTCCGAATTTGCTCGTAAACGGAAGTACGGGTATCGCTGTCGGAATGGCGACCAATATCCCGCCTCACAATCTTAGTGAAACGATAGATGCGATCTGCTACTTGATCGATAATCCCAATGTGCTGAACGACGAGAACCCCAACGCAGGTCTTAATGAGATCATGGAATTCGTGAAGGGACCCGATTTCCCCACCGGCGGCTTGATAATGGGCAGGAGCGGGATCAGAGCCACCTATGCAACGGGCAGAGGAAAAATAACGGTTCGGGCAAGAACAGAGATCACCGAGGAGAAAAATGGCAGGTCGAAGATAATTGTCAGCGAACTCCCTTATCAGGTCAACAAGGCGAAGCTTATAGAAACGATCGCAGAATACGTTCGTGACAAAAAGATCGAGGGTATCTCAAATATAGAGGATCATTCCGACAGAAACGGAATGCATATAGAGATCGATGTGAAGCGCGAGTTTAACGCTCAGGTAGTTTTGAATCAGCTGTTTACATTCACGCAGATGCAGGTAACATTCGGCGCGATAATGCTTGCGATCGTAAACGGTGAACCCAAGATACTTAAACTGAAAGATATCCTGAAACAATACATTAACTTTCAGGTAGATATAATAGTACGCAGATCAAGATTTGAACTGAAAAAAGCTCAGGATCGTCTTCATATCTTGGACGGATTGAAGATCGCGCTCGACAATATCGATGAAGTTGTTCATATAATGCGTTCAAGCAAGGATACTCCAACCGCTAAGGCGACTTTGATGGAGCGTTTCGGACTTGACGATATTCAGGCTACTGCTATCGCAAATATGCGTTTGTCACAGCTGACAAATCTTGAACAGTCCAAGATTGAGGACGAGATCGCTGCGCTGAACGCCAAGATAAATGATCTGAACGATATCTTATCAAGCGAATCGCGTCAGCTCGGTATAGTCAAAGACGAAGTCACAGAGATACGCAACAAATACGGTGACGAGCGCCGAACAGAGATAATGAGCGTCAGCGGCGAGGTAGATATTGAAGATCTGATCCCGCGAGAGGAGTGCGTTCTGACGCTGACCGATAAGGGTTACATCAAGCGCCTGACTTCCGATACCTACAAGCAGCAGCGCAGAGGCGGCAAGGGTATCACAGGTGTTGCAAGAAGCGATGATGATGTTGCGGTCGATATGTTTGTTATAAACAGCCACGATTACGTGATGTTCTTTACAAATTTCGGAAAAGCGTATAGGATAAAGTGCTACGAGATCCACGAAGGCAGCCGAACATCTAAGGGGATGAAGATCGATTCGGTTATCCCGCTTGAAGAAGGCGAGCGTGTCAGCGCAATGATAAAAGTGCCTTCCGATCAGTCCGAGGACGAGTTATTCGTGGTATTTGTCACCAAAAATGGCATTATCAAGCGTGTTAAGCTGAGCGCCTTTAAGTCGATACGAAAGAGCGGCCTTATTGCGCTGGATCTTGATGAGGGTGACGAGCTGTCGTGGGTTCGCTTGACTAACGGTCAAAATGAACTGATCGTGGCAACAAAGCTGGGCTTTGCGATCCGATTCAACGAAAATGATATTCGAGCTATGAGCCGTCAGGCAAGAGGCGTTCATGTTATGAAGCTTTCCGAAGGCGATTCAGTTGTTGGAATGGCAAGGCTGCGTGAGGGCGGCATTGTTCTGACTGTATCAGAAACGGGCTACGGACGACTGACCAATATAGACGAATATCGTATCCAGAACCGAGGCGGCAAGGGTATGATAAATTACCACACAGACAAATACGGCTGTGTGGCGGCGATAAAGGTAGTCGATAAAGAAGATGATATTATTTTGATCGCCGACAACGGCACGATAATCAGGATCGCAGCCGATACTATCAGCAATTATTCTCGTCACAGCCGAGGAGTTAAGGTGATCAAGCTTGCGGAAGGCTCTAAGGTGGTAACTATTGCCAGAACAGCCAAAGAGGATAAAGAACCAGAGGGCGATGAGAGCGCTGACAACAGTGAAAACTCTGCTGATAAAACAAATGATGTAACATAATAACAATATAATTATAACGTCAGATATTATTTGAGATACACCAATGTAAATCCAATATATAACTGCGCAAAGTCTTCGGGTTTGACGCTGATCGTTTAGATCAGAGTTTTCAAAAATCCCCGCAGCTGAAAATCAAATCAGGCTGCGGGGATTGCTTCATACGAACTAACTTAATAGTCGCCGTGTCATGGCGAGTGTGCTTTAATGCAAAACGTTATTTACGCCTAAAAGGTGGCTGGAGTAAGCCTTCGGCGACCAAGAGCGCGGGTCTCCGAGGGAGACCACGGCGTCGCAGAAGCTCCGACCG
>CACZCM010000005.1:0-42685 GCA_902779615.1 uncultured Ruminococcus sp.
GTGAACGGAGAGAATTACTACGCAGTATGGTCTAACGGTGATGTTCGTTATCAGCAGGGCGGCACGGTTTCGTCTCAGACAAAGATTGTCGGTATGAATGCTGTACTCGGAGGCGATGTAGGATTCCGGTTTGGATATACTCTTTCCGAAAGTGACGCTGCAAGAGCTTCCAGTCTGAAGGTCAAGTTTACATGGACTGTGAACAACGAATCAAAGTCTGCGGAAAGCAAGCTTACTCTTTCGGACGGTAATTATTATGCAACGCTTCACCTTAATCCTGCGGAGATCTCATCCAAAATTACGGCAAAGCTTGTCGACGAGTCCGACAATGTTCTTAATACAGTAACAGACCAGTCGTTTAATACGTATCTTAATACTGTTGCTTCAACGAACAGCAGAACAGACATGGGCAATTTGGCATGCGCATATGGCGATTACGGTACGTTCCTTCAGGAGATATTCGGTATCAATACCGATAATCTGGCGAATTCGGTGATCGGACCGAATAATCACACATATGCAGCTATTACAGATACCATCTCAAGCACAGAATACGCCACCTTTAAGTCGTCCTCTTCATATGAGCGTGAGAAGGCTAACATTTCTTCGTTTGCGTCCGACGATATGGAGTATATCGGAACGAGCCTGCTCTTCCTCCAAAAGACTACACTCAGACACTACTTCAAGGTTAATGAAGGCGCAGCAGCACCTGAGGCAACGTTTACATACGACGGTGTAAACTATACTGTGCAGCCGAAGATGGCTAAGAAGAACTCTGATTGGGTATACTACGATCTTGAGAATATTTCTATCGAGAATTGGGGCAAGAACTGCACTGTTCAGTTTAACGGTTCCGAAGACAAATACAATTATTGCCCGCTTGATTATGCGCTTGCGGTATTTGCCAATAGCTTTGAAACAGGCAGCACAAAGCAGGAGATTGATTCTGTTTACATTAAGCTTTCAAAGGCGATGCATTACTGCTATGACTATGCAGTAAAGTGCTCATCGTCCAACTGATAAATTAGGAGGCTGATATTAATATGCAGAAGTATATTAAACCCGAGCTTGACTTGATTGAGCTGAAGGGTGAGGATATTATTGTAACAAGCCCTGACGCTGTTAATTTTAACGACAATAACGGCGATGAGTATGAGGGCGGTCTTATTGGCGGGCACGATTATGATCCCGGAACAGGCGGCGGAAATATCTGATCCTAAGTAAAAGTATAGCGGGCACTTTAGGGTGTCCGCTTTTTTTATGATCCCCGATCAAATTATTTTTCGGTTTTTTTGTAAATCTATTGTGAATAAAGCCGAAAAATGGTATAATAACAATGTTACAAGAAAAAGGGCACACCGTGCCGCCACAAAAAGGAGTTTTTCGAATATGAATGTACATGAGTTTCAACAGGAGATACTCAGACTAAAGCGGGAGCAGGACGTTTGTATTCTTGCCCACAGCTACCAGACAAGAGAGATAACCGAGATCGCCGATTTTACTGGCGATTCATTCGCATTGAGTGTAAAGGCAGCTGAGGTCAAAAATAAAAAAGTAATAATGTGCGGAGTTCGGTTCATGGCTGAAACGGTAAAGCTTCTTTCGCCCGAAAAGACGGTGTACCTTTCAAATCCTGTTGCAGGCTGCCCGATGGCGGAGCAGATGGACAAGGAGATGATCGCTGAGTTCAAGAGGCTGAATCCAGACTACACGGTCGTTGCATATATCAATACTACTACCGACCTGAAAACGGTGTGCGATGTCTGCGTTACTTCATCGTCTGCGGTTAAAATCGTCAGCAAGCTTGAATCAAAGAATATTTTGTTTATTCCCGACTGCAACCTGGGATCGTTCGTTGCGAAGCAGGTCCCCGACAAAAATATCAAGCTAATGCAGGGAGGCTGCCCCGTTCATGCCTCTGTTCCGTATAAGGCTGTTGAAGAGGCAAAGAAGCTTCACCCGAACGCGCTGCTGCTCGTTCACCCCGAATGTGTGCCGAAGGTCACTGCGGCAGCCGATTATGTCGGTTCTACATCGGGTATTATCGACTATGCTGTGAAGAGTGACGCAAAAGAGTTTATTATCGGGACCGAGATCGCAATTGCTGCACACTTGGCGTACGAATGTCCCGATAAGTTATTCTATCCGTTGTCGAAGGAATTGATCTGTCCGAACATGAAGTCAACTACGCTGGTTGATGTGTACAATATTTTGTGCGGCAGAGGCGGAGAGGAGATCAAGCTCGACCCCGATACTATGAAAAAGGCGAGAGTGTGCATTGATCGAATGATCGAATTGGGCTGATAATGTATAAAGAGCGATACGAAAGATTAAAAGCGTGGGTAACGCATAATAAGCTGCGATATGCATTATTCAGAGTTGTATACAGCGGATTGCCTGCGGTGGTTTTTGCCGTATATACAATAATGGCGATATATCTTATCACTGTTGGAAGCGATAAGATAGTGATGTTTTTGACTGTTCCGGGGGTTATGTTCGTGACGCTGTCTGCGGCAAGGAAGATAATCGACCGACCCAGACCGTATGTAAAATACAATACTGAACCGATTATTCATAAAAACAAAAACGGCGAATCGTTTCCCAGCAGACACACTGCAAGCGCAGCGGCTGTTGCCTGTGCAATAATGTACATAAACATTCCATTGGGAGCTGCGGCAATGGCGGCGGCGGTTTTGATCGGTATGTCGAGAGTTGTCGGAGGTGTGCATTATATCAGCGATGCTGCAGCGGGCTTTGGCTATGCGCTGCTTTGCTCTTGCGCCTATCTGTTCATTAAATAGCACAGTTGAAAAAATGAATACAAAAAAAGACCTACACTGACATTGCCCGTGTAGGTCTTTCTTAGGTCAATATTGATTATTCAGCGTTGGAATCCTGTGCCTGCAGTGAATCCAAGACCTTCTGAATACCTTCATTGATTCTGCGGTATTCTTCGGTGATGGAATTAAGATACTCAATGCCTTTAGGTTCGAGGTGATAGTATTTACGAAGTCTTTTGCCGACGATTTCCATTCTGTCGGACACGACACCTTTATCAATAAGACGATAAAGTGTAGGGTAGAGTGACCCCTCCGGCATTACAAATTCATCGCCGCTTTTTGCTTTGAGCTCCTGAGCGATCTGGTAGCCGTACATATCCTGGCTTCTAAGAAGATAAAGGATAAGCAGCTCCGATGTGCCTTTTTTTAAGTTTTCTGAAATACCCATAAAATTTCCTTCTCAACATATCAGTATATATCATCAAATCGATTTGAATGCGTAAGGTTAGTCAGTATTTGCCGCAGGCACCGGGCAACCGCTGAAAAAGCTAACGAATTCGACAGCCGCAAGGCAAAATCGATAAAGATACCTTATTTATTATTATACTATAATTTCACTAAATTGTCAACTTTTTAAACGAGTGATAGAAATCGTTAATTTGATTATTTTACTTTGTAAAATGAACTAAACATTGGTAATACTTACAAAAAACACTGCCAAAAGAAAGATAAGTAAGTGACTATTTACAATATAAAAACACAAATTATTCTATATTATTCTATTTATCGAACATAAATGCTAAACTTACGAGGGAATATATTAACAAATCATTAACTAATTAATTAAAAATTTACAAATTTCTATTTATACGATTATTGCTGTCTTATGAAAGAAAGATCTTAACGCCCAATAAAATCAAAAGTATGCCGCCGACTATTTCCGGAGGAAAAGTAATGACAGAATTCAGCTTTGCGCCAAGGAATACGCCCGCAAAAGAGAGCGCAAACGTTACTGTGCCGATCAAAGCTGCTGCGGTAATGATATTTACGTCCAAAAAGGCAAGTGAGATGCCTATTGAGAAAGCGTCGATGGCAGTTGCCCATGCAAGAAACAGAAGTTCGGTGAGGTTGAGCTTGGAACTTATTTTTATTTCATGTTCAGCGTGAATGCCGTCATATATCATTTTTGCGCCAACTGCGCTCAAGAGTATCAGACTGATCAGCGGGCCGATCGTTTTTGTACCCAAGTACATCAATTCACCGAGCAGGCTTCCCGCAGCAGTCATAAGAGCCTGCGCAGTTCCGAAGAAAGCGCCGACAGTCAATGCAGCACGCATTTTTCCGCTGTGAAGACCAATTCCTTTGCACAATGCAGCGGCGAATGCGTCTGCCGAAAGTCCGAATGCTAGCGACAGCAATCCAAAAAATCCCATATTATCGCTCCTGTTTGTTTTTCGGGTCAAGCAGCAAGATGCGCATTGAATAGTTCCAATGGGATACAGCCAAGTGGAACCTGCGTGCAGGCGCATGCCTGCTTTATGCAAAAGCACGAGTTCCGGGAGAATTCAAATGCGGGAGTAAATTCGCGAATTCTAGAGTTGGCCGGAACCTGCGAGCAGGCGCATGCCTGCTTTATGCAAAAGCACGAGTTCCGGGAGAATTCAAATGCGGGAGTGAATTCGCGAATTCTAGAGTTGGCCGGAACTTGCGTGCAGGCGCATGCCTGCCCTTTGTAAAATATATGGAGCCGGAGGTGGGAATATACATTTGGGGATCACTTTCACAGCTTAGTGACAAATTGCAATTGTTTTCATCGCCTTGGAGCGGCAGTGATATGCACAGCAAACGGAAGTCAACCTGAAAACAACTAAAGAATGCTTCCGGCGACCATGACCGATGCTGTTAGTTCTGCCGGTACCCTGAGTGAACTTTCTTTGGGTGCCTTTTAAAAAAACGGATCCAAGGGAGCGTGAATAGTAACTATTATTTTATAAATTGCGACGCCCATGCTGCAAATTCTTCGGCGGTCGCTGCGGCGTCGAAGCGTTTACCGTCCACTAGATGCGCATCGGGACATGAGGGCGTAAGGCTTTCGTTAGTTTTGCCCATGCCGCTTGACCCTGATGTCGCAAAGGGTACGATCGTTTTATCGGCAAGTTTGTATTCTTCCAAAAATGTGTTGATTATCGTCGGCGCTTTATACCACCAGATCGGGAAGCCGATGAATACAACGTTGTATTTACTCATTTCCTCAACACTTCCGGCTATTTGAGGACGTGAGTTTTCATCAGCCATTTCGAGAGAGGAGCGGCTCTTGGGATTTTTCCAATTCAAGTCGTTTGCCGTGTATGGCACTACAGGCAGGATCTCAAACAGGTCGGCATTTATTGCGCCTGCAAGCTTCTTTGCGCAGCCCTCTGTTGTGCCGGTTGCCGAAAAATACGCTACAAGAATATTACTCATGGAAATTACCTCCCTTAATATTGTTATGTAAAATCAATCGACATAGCTGCCGTCAACAAGCTTCGCCGCTTCACGGGTAAGCGTCAAATCGTCGTTAGCATTATCGTACAGTGTTATTTTATTGATCGAGTAGAATCCGCTTTTAATTGCCGCAAGCTTTGCGCTGTGGGTGTTCAGCAGATCGAGCATCAGCTGTATCTCGTCGTCTACATCATTTTGGGCCGTACCTTCGGCTTTTGACATATTAAACAAATCGAGTTTCAACTTACGTATATCCTTATCGATATAGTCGATCATCGTTACGGCGTCCATACTTGTTTCACGAACCCTATCCATCATTTCAAGAGATTCCTTGCCGGCGCTGAGTCTTGCTTCGCTGACGGTAGTGTAGGTGGTATTGATGCGGTCGAACTCTGCCGTAATGATATCAAGCTGTTTGTGCAGTTTCGATTTTTCGTCAGCAAGGGCGGTCAAGCGTTTTTCGTAGAAATCCTTGACGTTGTGAAGCTCTGTGCGAAAAAAGCTTACCTGTTCCATCGACTCGCGAACACTTGCGTAGAGCTTTTCGTTCTCTTTCTTCAGACGCAAAAGCTCGCCGGAACGGTCTGCGGCTTCGTACTCAAGCTGCATGATTCGTTCTTTCAGTTCATCTATATTATTGGACATAAAAGTCACCTCCGAATCCTCTTTTGAGAAAGGCTTCTGCCTTTTAATAAATTATATCAAATATGATATAAAAATACAAGTTGTTTAAAGAAATTTGTGGATATCTTTTCAGTTTTTTTTTGGTTGACAGATATAGCGGCAGGCAATATAATGTGGATAAAGGCTGTACCGAAGGTGGGCAGCAATAATTCAAATAATACATATATTAATGAAAAGGAGAACAACATGACAAACCAGTTTTCACGTTCGGAGTTGATATACGGTAAGGAAGCGTGCGACAGGCTTTATAAGGCAAGCGCTGCCGTTTTTGGAGTTGGCGGCGTTGGCGGATATGCGGCGGAAGCGCTCGTAAGAATGGGGATAGGGCGGCTAGATATTATCGACAACGACAGGATCAGCGTTACTAATCTTAACAGGCAGATCATTGCTCTTCACAGCACTATTGGGGAGTATAAGGTGGACGCAGCGAAGCGGAGGTTTCTTGACATTAATCCGGATATAGATCTTAGGACATACAATGTTTTCTATACACCGGAAACGGCGGGGCAGTTTGACTTTGGCGAATACGATTATATTGTGGACGCTATTGATTCGGTAACGGGAAAAATTGAACTTGTTATGCAGGCGCAAAAAAGCGGTACGCCGATAATTTGCTCGATGGGCGCAGGAAACAAGACACACCCGGAAATGTTTGAAGTCACAGATATATATAAAACGTCGGTATGCCCGTTGGCACGAGTAATGCGGACGGAGCTTAGAAAACGAGGAATAAAAAAGCTGAAGGTCGTTTATTCGAAGGAGCCGCCGATCAAGCCCGGCGAGAGCAGCGAAGACAAAGGCGCTAGACGAGCCTTGCCCGGGAGCACTGCTTTTGTGCCGGGTGCGGTAGGGCTGATAATTGCCGGCGAGGTCGTTAACGGTATAATAAACGGAGATTAGTGATTGAAAGTCGGAGTATCTGCCTGCACTTGAATTCTGCCGCTTTCCAAAAAAGGACGGGCAATTAATCTGAATAAGAAAAAGTTGGAAGTTTGAGTTATCAAGAATACTCGAACTATTCTGCGATAAAGGAGTCTTTTGCCTTTTGAAAAGCGGGATAAAATCTTTGTACTATGACATAATTAAGGGTACATTGATTAAATCGAGTGCCTATATCGCGCAGTCAGGTTTTCAGTCAAGTTGGTGTTCCGACTGCAAGGTGCGGGTCTCCGGCTGGGAGCCGTCCCAGACGGGGGAGACCACGGCGTCGCAGAAGCACCGACCGACGGAGCAGCGGAGACCTCCGTCCCTGCACCCTGCCCGATTTTTGAAAGAAAGCGGGGCAAAAACTTCCATTTAAGCTCTATCGAACCTTAAGTTAATGACATTGATACGGGGTAGTCCACGGCGCAGCAGAAGCACTGACCGACGCAGGCAGGCGAACTATATTGGCGTATTTCAATGAAGTTGAGTGCAAAATGACGAAAAATGCAAGAAAGATAGGAACTCAGTCCGCAGGACGGGATTTAATCAGTGACCTCTTTATTCTCAAATTATTTTCTGTGAGCAACTTGAAGAAAAAACTTGATTTTTTTCCGAAAATCGCTTATAATATAATACAAAGTGGGGAAAGGTGGCGGAAAGTGTCAGCTTAGGGCGATCGTGTGGTGGCGTCCGTGCAGATTTGTTATTATGAAAAACTTTATGACAGGTTCTTTTCAACATAATATCGACGCTAAAGGCCGCATTACCGTCCCTGCAAGGCTGCGGGAGCAGCTTGGAGATGCATTCTATCTGACAAAAGGTACAGACGGCTGCATTTTTGCCTACCCCGAAGAGGAGTGGGAGGCATTTCTAATGAAGCTGTGCTCCCTGCCGATTTCTCAGGCGGCTGCGGTGCAGCGGCATTTTATTTCAAATTCGTCACTCGTTGAACCCGACTCCATGGGTCGTATACTTATACCGAAAAATCTTCGGGAGTATGCTGCACTCGAGAAAGACACGATGTTCCTTGGGGTGGGCAGACGTGCCGAAATATGGTCAGCGGGAAAATATGAAGAGCAGGCGCAGCTGCTTACTCAAGAGAGTATTCTTGAAACTATGTCTGCCGTTATGATATAATGCGTGACGATGTGTTTTGTTTTGGTTTTTATAAGCTCTGCTTTCAACGAGCAGAAATAAGCTGAGGCTTGTTACATTCAGAAGGGGATCTATACCCTTGCTGTATGTAAGATGGCACCCGCCGTCTAAACATAGGCGGGGACATCTGCTGTGAGGTTATATATTTCGATAATATTGGTTTTTAAGCATGAATTTTCATGGTGCATTGTACGCCACACGTTTGTAAATAATAATACCTATGATCGCCGATGTGTGTATTATTTATTCTATTGTAAATCCCTTGTTCCGGCGAATTATTTGTTTCGGAAATGGCTGTGAATAAGGGATCATTAACCAAAATGTGTTTTATGTGGAGTATATATGGATAATAATAATTGTGAAGTGAGCGAATTTTCGCATATTTCTGTGATGCTGAATGAGGCAGTTGACGGTCTGAACGTGAAGCCCGGCGGAGTCTATGTTGACGGAACGGCGGGAGGAGGCGGTCACTCGTTTGAAATCGCAGCACGTCTTAACGGTACGGGCAGGCTTATCTGTATCGATCGTGATCCCGACGCGATAAAAGCTGCAGGAGAGCGGCTTTCGGGTTTTGATAATGTAACGATCGTTCACTCTACATTTGCGGACATAAAGAAAGTTTTGTCTGAGCTTTCGATCGAAAGTGTTGATGGTGTACTGCTTGATCTCGGTGTATCGTCACGTCAGCTGGATACGCCCGAGAGAGGTTTTTCGTTTCACTATGACGCTCCGCTGGATATGAGAATGAGCCGGGAAGGGGTAAGCGCATATGATATCGTGAACAATGCGCCGCCCGGGGAGTTGATCCGAATTCTTTCGGTCTATGGCGAGGAGAAATTTGCGAAGAACATCGTCAGAGAGATCGTGAACTTTCGCAGCGAGAGGCCGATCAATACTACGTTTGAGCTTGCGGATCTTGTGAAGAATGGCTACCCGATGAAGGCGCGCCGCAAGGGACACCCTGCGCGCAAGACGTTTCAGGCGATACGAATTGCCGTAAACAGCGAGATGGAGCAGCTGGAGCAGGGTCTTCAGTGCAGTTTTGAGGTTCTGAAGGCGGAGGGGCGGCTTTCGGTAATAACTTTTCATTCTATCGAAGACAGAATGGTCAAGCACGCAATGGCGCAGTGGTGTCGGGGATGTACGTGTCCGCCTGATTTTCCCGTGTGCGTCTGCGGAAATAAGCCGAAGGCGAGGCTGGTAAACCGCAGACCGATCGAGCCGAGTGAGGATGAGCTGAAGAACAACAACCGTGCCCGAAGCGCAAGGCTCAGGGTATGTGAACGGCTTGGGACAGATGAACGAGTGGAATAAAACTGTAATCATTTTTGGTGATGATTCACAAATAATGAACATAAATTTCGTTCAAGTTGTTACAGAAAAACATTTGGAAAAGTTACGAGTTTGTAGTATAATATATACATGGGGTTATGTTAAAATTGAAGGCAGAGGGTTTTTGTGCCCGAAGCAAAATGAGGTGATGCAGTGGCTTACATCGATGAGAATTCCGCCTATGATCTCTCTCTGTTTGAGGAGCATAATGAGTCGACGGAAAAAAAGCCGGAATCACAACAGAATATTGTCTATGACCTCAACAAAGAGCGCCGCCAAAGACGGTGGGCGAACGTCAACATTGGCGAGGCTGTGTCGATCGGCGCAGTTACGATCATGTCGATAATCGCCGTTGCAGCCATCATCAGAGGTCAGGCGGAGCTTACGGAGCTGAACCACCGTATTACGAGCGCACAGAGTACGCTGGACGAACTGTCGAGTACATATACTCAGGTGCAGATGGCGGTAGAAAATAAGCTTGGACCGTCGGTCGTTGAAGAGTATGCAAAAAATGTTCTTGGCATGTCGAAGACCGACAGCAGTCAGAAGGAGTTTATCAGCTTTTCGCAGGGCGACAAGGCTGTTGTTGCGGAAGATGCCGATATGGGACTTTTTTCTAAGCTGAAGCAGGCTTTTCTAGACGCTTGGGCGGGAGAACGGCAGTAGTGGAATACGTAACGCATAGTTTATAATTGATTTTAGCGGTGATGATCGCTTAGGCAGATGCGATGGAACAACCTACCTGCAGCACTTCGGCGGAGATAATCCGAAACAGGGAGAATGAAAGAATCCCGAAAAAGTTAAAATGCGGGATCTTTTCGAAATGCGAGGTAAAGCATGCCGGAATATGTGAGCGGCGACTCGCCGCTTCTTAGAGGAAGAATCCCGAGAAAGTTCAAACGCGGGATCGATACTAAGTACGAGGTAAAGCTTGCCGGAATACGTAAGCGGCGACTCGCCGCCGGTATATTTTATAAGATGTGGGTATATACATTAATATAACAGCAAGACAGATGAGGGTGGGACGGAAAAGCTGTTCCGCCCGATTTGTTTATCAGAATGACAGGAGGAAGCCGAATGGGGGATAATGTTCTGTCAAGCATCCGCAGAAGATCGTGGGTGCTTTTGGCAGCTATTCTTATTTTGGGTTTTGGTTCGATCATTTCACGATTATTCTATTTGCAGATAGTAAAGGGGCGTGAGTTTTCCGATCTTGCGGTGGATCAGCAGATGAGCGATACGACCGTTTCGGCAAAGCGCGGGCCGATCCTCGACCGCAACGGCAATACATTGGCTAGCTCGGCTAATGTTTGGAAGGTGGTGCTTGCGCCGATCTATTTCGAAAACGATAACGATAGGCAGAAAGTATCGGAGGGGCTTGCGTCGATTCTCGGAATGAATGTTTCGGATATTCTGGAGCTTGCAAACAGGAGCGATTCTTACTATCAGACCGTGAAGAGGCAGATCGAGAGCGACGAGCGAAACAAGGTCTTGGAGCTTATAGAGAAGATCTCGAAAGAAAACCCGAAGCTAGGCGCAGTTATCGTTCTTGAGGAGGATTACAAACGTTATTACCCCTACAATGACTTTGCCGCCTCAGTAATTGGCTTTACGGGAGCAGACGGACAGGGGCTTTCCGGTATTGAATATGAATATGACTCTTATCTGACGGGTATTCCGGGCAGAGTTGTCAGCGAAAATGACGCGTGGGGCGCAGCGATGCCGTTTGAGTATGAGCAGAAGCAGGAGGCGCACGATGGCAATGCAGTCATGCTCACGATCGACGAAACGATCCAACACTTTTTGGAGAAGCACCTCAAGCAGGGTATCATCGACTACAATGTTGAGGATGGAGCGGTTGCGATATGTATGGATGTCAATACGGGCGAGATACTTGGAATGGCGGACGAGAACAGCTTTGATCTTAACAATCCCTATGAGATAGCAGACGAGAAGAGCGCAAAGGAGCTTGAAAAGCTGAAAGGCAGCAAGCGGGAAGAGAAGGAAAGCGAGCTGCTGGCGAAGCAGTGGCGCAATAAGGCTATCAGCGACAGCTACTACCCCGGTTCGGTCTTTAAAATAATAACGGCATCCTCAGCGCTTGAGGAGGGGACGTCCAACCTGAACAGTACGTTCGTGTGCAGCGGTTCTTACGTTCCGTACGAGGGCGTTGCGCCGATCGGGTGTCATAATCGTGACGGACACGGCACGCAGATTTTTGCGGACGCTTTGTGTAATTCATGTAACCCTGCTTTCATGCAAATGGGAAAGGCTCTGGGGTACGAGAAATTCTGGGAATATTTCCAGTCGTTCGGATTTAATTCTCAGACGGGAATCGATCTTCCCGGCGAGGGAACGGGTCTGTTCTTCCATCATGACGGCGAACCTGAAGGTTCGATGTGGCCAACCGACCTTGCGATAGGGTCGTTTGGTCAGGGCATTACCGTAACACCGATCGAAATGGTCACGGCGGTCAGCGCTGTGGCGAACGGAGGAAAGCTTGTAAAGCCGTATCTTGTTAAGCAGATCGTTGATTCGGACGGCAATGTCGTTGAAACTACCGAGCCGACCGTTAAGCGGCAGATCATCTCGCAGGAAACAGCCGATAAAATGGCGACCATTCTTGAAAAGAACGCAACAGAGGGTACGGCGAAAAACGGCTACGTGGCAGGGTACAGGATCGCAGGCAAGACGGGAACTTCCGAGAAGATCGGACAGAGCAGACGCAGTGACTCGATCGACTATATCGCCTCGTACTGCGGGTTTGCGCCTGCGGACGATCCACAGATCGCGCTGCTTGTGTATTTTGATACGCCGACGGGCGACGCATATTACGGCTCACAGGTCGCAGCGCCGGTTTTCGCAGGGATAATGGCCGAGATATGTCCGTATCTGGGGATAGAGGCGCAGTATACGGAAGAGGAACTGAAGTATGTCAGTACGACTGCCGAAACATATCTTTCGATGTCGGCCGCAGAGGCAGCCGCAAAAGTTGAACAGGACGGTTTTGAGCCGTATATCTCCGGCGACGGCGATGTTGTTGTGGCGCAGGTGCCCGAAGGCGGGACGATGATCCCGAGGGGCGGCAGAGTGGTTTTGTATACGACGACCGACAGCACGAAGGAAACCGTTACGGTGCCCGACCTTGTGGGCTACAGCGTTGCCGAGGTCAACGAGCTTTCGGCGGAATACAACATAAACATCAGCTATTCCGGTTCGGTGGAGCAGGATACGGTCGTTTCGTATTCGCAGAGTATTGAATCGGGCATGCTTGTTCCGCCGGGCACGGTGGTTACCGTTACTTTCGGCAACGAACGTGTGGACGACGAAGTAATGTAAAATATCTGTGATGTGCTGCTGAAGACCGCTGATGGTCTTTCGGCAGCTGCGCAGAGGTGAATCGTTATAAACGCACAAGCCTATGGCTTGTGACTGCTTATTGAAAGCAGAGCTTTTAAATCAGGAAATAAAAAAAGAGGGATACTTATGAAAACGGGACTATGGTCATTTGAGGCGGCTCTCATATCGTTTATTGCCGCATCTGTTATCGGTAATTTTCTGATACCGTTTCTCGTCAAGGTCAAGTGCGGTCAGACTATCCTTGAGATGGGACCTTCGTGGCACAAGGATAAGCAGAATACACCGACGATGGGCGGCATAATGTTTATAGCGGGAACGCTGATCGCAACAGTCGTTACGTGTCTTTGCTGCCGAATGGCGGCTGAGGATCACATTGTGAATAGACTCAGGACGGCGCAGGTCGCAGGCGGGTTTATTATGGCGCTGTGCTACGGACTGATCGGGTTTGTCGATGATTTTATCTCCATCAGAAAAAAGCGGAATCTTGGTCTTACGCCGATACAGAAGCTTATCCTTCAATTTGCGGTTGCATTTGCTTATCTCATTGCAATGAGGTTTTTTGGTGACGACACGAGAACGCTCATTCCGTTTTTCGGTTCGGTGAACCTGGGATTCTTCTACTATATTTTGTCAGCCGTATTTATTGTCGGTATAGTCAATGCGGTCAATCTGACCGATGGTATCGACGGGCTTAACGGTTCGGTCACTATGTTTGTGGCGGCGTTTTTCATGGTCATGGCGGGAGTGAGCGGATTTGAGGGAATGAATATATTCTGCGCTGCTCTTGCAGGAGGCTGTCTGGGATTTTTGGTGTGGAATTTTAATCCCGCAAAGATATTCATGGGCGACACGGGGTCGCTGTTTCTTGGCGGTGCGGTATGCGCAGCTGCGTTTGCACTTGATGTTCCGATACTGCTTATACCGCTTGGGATCGTGTATATAGTTGAGATGTTCTCGGTAATAATGCAGGTAAGCTATTTTAAGCTGACGCACGGCAAGCGGATATTCAAAATGACGCCGATACATCATCATTTTGAGTTATGCGGCTGGAACGAGGTAAAGATCGTACTGATATTTAGCGGAGTGACATTTTTGGCAGGGATCGGCACGCTGCTGATGTTCCTGTTTGGTGTGCTTGATCTTTGATCGGGCGGCAAGTCGCTTCAGACGATCTCCGTCCAACTGTAATGGGATCGAGTATTACTCCCACATATAGAAATAATCATTACAGCAGTCGGAACGACGATAAAAATGAATGCGGGAGCAGATCGGCGGAGAGAGATTTTGCCGGATATCGGGTGAGTTATCAGGTCGGCGGCGAGTCGCTTCAGATGATCTCCGTCCAACTGAAATGGGATCGAGTATTACTCCCGCATATAGAAATAATCATTACAGCAGTCGGAACGACGATAAAAATGAATGCGTGAGCAGATCGGCGGAGAGAGATTTTGCCGGATATCGGGTGAGTTATCAGGTCGGCGGTATGCCGCAGGAAAGGTTGGGAATATGGGGATCGGTGAGTGGATCACGAATAGTATCTTTTCTCTTTTGTACATGATACCCGGAATAGGTCCGAGAATACGTAAATGGAGAGAGAAAAGGACCGAGTATGAGGATTATAACGGAAGGAGAAGGCGCAGAAAACGTTTTTCCCTGTTCGACAGGCGAAAAGGATTGGACATGAAATTTCTGCTGATCCTCGGAGCTATCATTATTATCGGGCTTGTGATGATGTTTTCCGCCAGCTTCCCTGTGGCGTATTTCAGCAAGGACAGCAGCTACTACTTCATTAAGCGTCAGACGGGATTTGCGATCGGCGGATTGGCGCTGATGTTTCTGCTTTCGTGCGTTGATTATCATACGTACCACGTTTTCGCTGCGCCTATGATGGTGGGTGCATGGCTGCTGATGATCGTGGTCTGGTTTGCGAATTTCGGGTCTGATGAGCCTAAGCGCTGGCTGAATATCGGCCCGATCTCGATACAGGTTTCCGAAATATGCAAATTTGCGCTGATACTGTTTCTGGCGCACTGGGGCTCGGTTTATTACGACAAAATGACTACCTTCAAATACGGCGTTGCCCCCGGAATAGTGCTGCTTCTTATCACAAGCTTTTTGCTGTATATCGAACCGCATTATTCGGGTATCGTTATCTGCGGGCTTATTATTGCTATTATGATGGCTCTTTCGGGAGTGAAGGTGCGATACTTCGTTGCGGCTGCAGGTATCGGCGGTCTTGGGGTCTTTGTCATGGCGATAACCGGAAAGCTGACGTATGCGATGTCACGTCTTGAGGGCTGGGGTCAGGCGCTTGAATATACAACAGCCGATATGTGGAACACAACGTGGCAGACGAGGAACTCGCTTTATGCCATAGGTTCGGGAGGACTGTGGGGCTTGGGGCTTGGTCAGTCAAGACAGAAATATATGTATCTGCCCGAACCGCAGAACGACTTTGTTTTTGCGATAGTGTGTGAGGAGCTTGGTTTTTTTGGCGCGCTGCTTGTATTGATATTGTTTGGAATGCTTGTGTATCGAGGGTTCAAGATCTGCATGAAGGCGCCTGATAAATTCGGAATGCTGCTCGGAGTTGGGCTGATGGCTCAGATCGGACTTCAGGTCGTTCTGAACATTCTTGTAATTACCGACTGGCTCCCGAATACGGGCATCTCGCTGCCGTTCTTCAGCTATGGCGGATCGTCGCTTATTATGCTACTGGCGCAGATGGGTATAGTTCTGAATATTTCAAGAAGCGCTGCGATCGATAAAACATAAGGGGATTTTTCAATGAGTTTAAGAGTGATTTTTGCGGGCGGCGGAACGGCGGGACACATCAACCCCGCCCTTGCGATCGCCGGATATCTGAAGCAGAAGCAGCCCGACGCCGAGATCCTGTATATCGGCAACAAGGGGGGGATGGAGGAGAGGCTCGTTCCGAAGGCGGGCTTTGAGTTTAAGAGTATACACGTCAGCGGTTTTTCAAGGGCGAAGAGCCCCAAGGCGCTGGTGACTAACGTGAAGACGGTCGGAAGGGCGCTGACGGCAACGGCCGCCTGCAAAAAGCTGATCGACGACTTCAAGCCGGATATCTGCATCGGCACGGGCGGCTACGTAAGCGGGCCCGTTATGAAGGCGGCGGCTGAGCGGGGGGTACCCGTTCTGATCCATGAGCAGAACGCCTTCCCCGGAGTTGCAAACAAGATGCTGGCGAAGAAGGCGGCAGCAGTCATGCTGGCGATCGAGGACGCAAAAAAGTACATGAGCGACGGGTGTAATTTTATTGTTACGGGTAACCCTGTGCGTCCGGAGATCATCTCCGCAGACAAGCAGAAATGCAGAAGCGAACTGGGACTTGACGAGCGGCCGGTAGTCCTTTCGTTTGGCGGCAGCTTGGGCGCAGACAGGGTGAATGAGGCGTGCGCCGACATCATAGCCCGCAGCGGCAGGGACGGCAGATATCAGCATATTCACGCATATGGGCAGTATGGTCACTGGTTTCCCGATAAGGTGAAGGAGATGGGCTGTGACATCACGAAGTGCAGCAATCTGGATATTCGGGAATACATAGATAATATGCCGACGTGTCTTGCAGCTGCGGACGTTGTTGTGTGCCGCGCGGGAGCGATCACGATCAGCGAGATACAGGCGCAGGGCAAGCCCGCTGTGTTTATTCCTTCGCCGAACGTTGCGGAGAATCATCAGTATCACAACGCTATGGCGCTGGTCGAAAAACACGCAGGCGAGATCATCGAGGAAAAAGACCTCACCGGAGAGAGACTGTGCGAGAAGGTCGATGCAATTGTGAGCGATAAAAGGAAGCTTGAGGAGTACTCCGAAAATGCGCGGAGAATGGCGATAATCGACGCAAATGAGCGGATCTATAATGTGATAATGAAGACGGTCGGGGATTTGTAATTCGTAATTTGAAAAATGTAATGTTCGACGCTGCTTCAAAGCGGCAGACTTTACCATCTCCGATACAGTGAAAGCACGCTGTAAGCGTACCGGAAGACAGTCCTCTGTGGTTTATATCATCGTATGAAAAACGGTTGATACGATGAGTATGATACGAAATTTGATTTACCTAAGTTTTTGGGCGATGTTAGTGTCGTTTTTGCGGCTTCCATCATATAATGTAGTTAGATACTATTATCGGGAGGCGCATATTCTTGTCACGGCTAATCATTAACGGTCTTAAACGTCTTAACGGTTCCGCTAAAGTTCAAGGATCTAAAAACAGTTCACTGCCGATACTTTCCGCAGCCGTACTTTGCAGCGGTGAGTCGGTGATCCACAATTGTCCCGATCTGTCTGATGTTCGTGCTGCGATAAATATCCTTCGGTTTGTCGGCTGTAAGGTCGAGTTCTCGGGTGGAACTCTTGTCTGCGACAGCAGCAACATCAGAAGCTGCCATATACCAGACAGCCTTATGAGAGAGATGAGAAGCTCGATCCTGTTTTTGGGAGCGCTGCTCGCACGTCTTGGCGAAGCCGAAATGTGTTTGCCGGGCGGCTGCGAGATCGGTCCTCGTCCGATAGATCTGCATCTGAAGGCTCTTGAGGAGTTGGGGGCGGATATACGCGACGATCACGGAGTGTTCAGATGTACCGTTCCGAACGGACTGCACGGCGGGAAGATAGCGCTGTCGTTTCCGAGCGTCGGCGCAACCGAGAATGCGATGATCTGCGCAAGCCTGGCAGACGGTACAACGATCATATCGAATGCGGCTCGCGAACCCGAGATCACAGATCTCGCCGATTTCCTTAACAGCTGCGGCGCAAATGTGTACGGCGCAGGCGATGGAACGATCGTTGTTGACGGGGTGAGCCGTCTTCACGGAACATCACACACCATTATTCCCGATAGGATCGCTGCTGCGACGTGGCTGTCGTGCGCTGCCGCTACGGCGGGGAGGATCACTCTTCATGATGTTATTCCGTCGCATCTGGCGGCGGTCACTGCGCTGCTTGAGGACTGCGGGTGCACGGTATATACGGCGGGTACATCTATGACCGTGAATTGTCCGAGAAGGATCAATGCGCCGGGTGTTGTCAGAACAATGCCGTATCCCGGGTTTCCGACCGACGCTCAGGCGCCTATTATGAGTATGGCGGCAGTAAGCAGGGGTACATCGCTATTTATAGAGAATATCTTTGAAAACAGATATCATCATGTAAACGGGCTTCTGAGAATGGGCGCAAACATAAAGGTCGAAGGAAGGGCGGCGGTCGTTCAGGGTGTGCCGCTTTTGCATGGAGCGCAGGTCAGCGCGCTGGATCTTAGGGGAGCGGCTGCGCTGATAACGGCGGCGCTTGCGGCAGAGGGTACAACGGTCATCAACGGGCTTTTGTATCTTGACAGAGGGTATGAGTCGCCCGAAGAGGTGCTTTCCAGGCTTGGCGCAGATGTCAAGCGTGTTTGATGATGAGCGGCTGCGTGAATTTGATATGTGATATCCGCAAAAATATGTATTTTATATAAAGGCAGAGGAGATGTTTTCCGTCTTTTTTAGTCGGCGGGGTTGTCTTACGTTCGGTAGGTATATAGATCCTCTGCTGAACGCACAAGCCTATGGCTTGTTAAAGCTTTTTGTAAGCAGAGCTTTTAATTAATAATGGAATGATGTGGAAAAATGAAAGACAAAAAAAGCACATCACAAGAGAATATCGAAAAGAAGCTGAGAAAGGGCAAGAAGCTGACGGCGCAGGAGCGCAGACAGCTGGAACGCATGCGGCGGGCGAAAAAAAATGAAAACGACCCGCTGGCGGCGTTCGATACCGACCCGACCTTCGACTACAGCGACAGCTTCGGGTTTGGCGGAGTGCCGTATGGCGAGGATACTGCGAAGGATCCTGCAGGGACGCAGGAGGAGAAAAAGAACAAGAACAAGGCGAAAAAGCCGCAGTATTCGTTTGACGACATGGATTACGAGCTGCCCGAAACGAGGGTCAGCGAGCTGACGCCAAAGCAGCGAAAGATCCGCCGTTATTTGGGATATGGGGCGGTGTTTGTGATGATAACGGGTATAACGCTGATCCTGTCGCTTACGGTGTTGTTTAAAACAACTGAAATAAGGGTGGAGACCGAGAATCTGCCGTATTCGAATGAAGAGATCATATTGACAAGCGGATTATCATACAAAGACAATATATTTTTGGCGAAGAGAAAAGCGGCAGAGAAGAAGCTGCTTGAAACGTACCCCTACGTTGAGGAGGCGGACGTTACTTTTAAGATACCCGGCACACAGATAATCAGGATAACGGCGGCGATACCGTCGTATCAAGTTCAGTTTTCGGGCGGGTTTGCGGTGCTCAGCGGGAACGGAAGGATACTGGAAGTTAATCCCGGTCAGAAGGCAGAGGTTCCGCTGCTAAAGGGCTTTAAGCTCTATCAGACGCAGCCCGGGGAATATATTACATTTGAAAATACTACGACCAAGGCGGTACTCGATGAGGTCGTATTGAATATAAACGAAAATGAAATGCCTGCGATATATGGGATCGATATATCGAATACGGCGAATATTGAGTTGAATTATGATAACAGGATAACGATAATTCTTGGGCTGCCCGAGGACGTGGGGTACAAGCTTCGCACAGCGAAAGCGATAATTACGCAGGAGCTTGCTCCGACCGACAAAGGCACACTAGACGTGTCGCTTGCAAACAGCGACCGCCACTCCTCGTACTTCACGCCGATCTACTCTGATACTGTTTCGTCGCCGAAGCGGGAAGAGCCCGCAGATAATTCGAGCGCAGCAGACCCGCAGGACGAGGTTCGTGAAGAGGATATCATTGAGGATGACGTGTCTGCGGTCGAATCGAAAGGCGAAACGGAGTATCTCGAGGATATAATAGATTAATAATGCGGCGGCTAAAAACGCGCGCTTAAGTACTCCTTTGTAGGATAAGCTTTTGAACTTCGGACGAAATAGTTACCTATCGAGGTGAGGCGGCACGCCGTATGCCGGAAAGTATGGGAAGGATAAAATAATTATATGGAAAACGCAATAATAGGAGCGGCGATACTGGTGATGGTGGTGCTGTCGGCCTTTTTCAGTTCGATGGAAACTGCGACTAACTCAACGGGGCGGCCGCGTATTCTCGATATGAACGAGAAGGGCGTTAAGGGCAGCGCAAATGCGCTGAAAATGCTCGATGAATACGATAAGACTATTACCACGCTGCTTATCGGGAATAATATTGTGAATATCGGAGCGTCGTCGCTCGCCACCGTACTTTGCACACGGCTTGTCGGAGATTACGGAGCGGCGCTTTCAACAGGAATTCTGACGCTGATAATTCTTACTTTCGGCGAGGTGATCCCGAAGTGTTACGCAAAGGAGAACGGCGACAAGATGATGGTGCGTTTTTCGGGCGCTGTTTATGTTTTGATGGTGGTGCTGACTCCGCTGTCGTTCGTGTTTATAAAGCTGAATGCGTTTGCGCTGAAGCTCTCGGGCGGCGATAAGACATCTCCGAGCGTTACGGAGGACGAGCTTAAATACATAATCGAGTCGATCGAGGAAGAGGGCGTGCTTGAGGAAGCAGAAAGCGAGATGGTTCAGTCTGCGCTGGAGTTTGACGAGCGAACGGTGCTTGAGATCCTGACGCCGAGAGTCGACGTTGTTGCGATCGCGCTTGACGACAGTCCCGAGGAGATCAAGGCAACTGTTGAGCGTGAGAGGTATTCGAGGATCCCAGTTTACAAGGACAGTATCGACAATATTGTCGGAATACTATATACAAGGGATTATCTTGAGGAGCTCGCAGACGGCAGGAAGCCTGATGTTGAGAGGCTTATGCAGAAACCATTTTTCGTATACAAAACGAGAAAGCTCTCCGCGCTGCTTGCGGATTTTAAGCGGGGACATACGCATATTGGTATTGTTGCCGATGAATATGGCGGTATGGTCGGTATCGTGACGATGGAGGATCTGCTTGAGGAATTGGTTGGCGAGATCTGGGACGAGGACGAGGAGGAGCAGCTTCAGTGCCGCAAGATCGGCGATAAGTGCTATGAGGTAAGCGGTGATATGCCGCTTGAAGACCTGCTGGAGCTTTTCGGTATTCCGGAGAAGGAAGTCGAAACCACGAGTCACTCGGTAGGCGGCTGGGTCGTGGAGTCGCTGGACAGCATTCCCGAGAAGGGTGCTGTGCTTGAGAAAAATGGGCTGAATATCAGGGTCCTTGCGATCTCGGAGCAGCGGATAAAGAAGCTGATGGTCAAGAGGAAGGCTGCTGTTAAGCAGGAATGATCGCTGTTTCAAAGCTCTGCGTTTAACAAGCATATGGCTGCGATCTGCGGTTATAAAAATTCGGAAAACTTGGAAGTGTTAGATTCGAGCTGCTTGAGATCTGTATAAGCGGCTCTATCTGCGCTTTTTTAGGTCGGACAAAGAAAACACTTGAGGCGTCCGATTTTGTTATGCAATAAATCAACATATTTAAATAATTAATGAGGTGTTGACATTATGATCAGAGCAGCGGCAGCGGCGGCGATAATATTATTGACGTCGATTTCGGGAATAGCTGCACAAAGTGAAGCGCTGATGGCGGAGTATGAGTCGGAAATAATTACTCTGAGCAGCCAATTTGAGTATTCGGTGCAGCCGGAAATGACAGTAAGGATCGTAGGATTCGGAGGAAGCGGCGAGGTTGGCGTTCCCGATAAGATCGGAGGCTATTCTGTAACCGGGGTCGGCACAGAAGCTTTTATGAATAGCGGAGTTACGAAGGTCACTCTTCCCGAAGGAGTAGTATTTGTGGGTAGTTCGGCGTTTCAAGGCTGCGGTGAGCTTGAAGCGGTGAAGCTGCCCGAATCGCTGAAGGAGATCGGCACATGCTGCTTTTGCGGGTGTATGAAATTAAAGCAGATAGTGATACCGAAGAATGTGACATATATCGGCGATGGCGCTTTCGGGCGAAACGACGATGAAACCGGCGAGCTTTGCAGCCGCAGCGATATTGTTCTTTTCGGTGAGGAAGGTTCCTATGCGCAGGAATATGCTATGCAGAACAACATACAATTTTTTATTGGAACACCCGATAATTACCGTATTCCGAATGAGTTCGGGAGTGACACCGACAGTGATGGCGGAACGCCCCAAATAACTATCACGCCGACAAAACTCGACTCCGCTGCGAGAATGGCATATATTGGCGACGTTGACGGCGACACGTTCATCACATCGGCGGATGCTCTGGCGGTTCTGAGGATCAGCGCAGGTATCGGCAATGCGACGGCAGAGGAGAAGACGGTTTGCGACATTAACGGCGACGGATTTATCACGGCGGGCGACGCACTCGACATTTTGCGGTCGAGCGCAGGGCTTAGCGCCTCGGAGCGTATAGGAAGCAGGATATGATGCGGAGTAAACATAGTGCACGGACATGCCTTAAGATTGGTTCAAGTTTTTGTGCTTTAAAAATGCACACAGCCTTAAGACTGTGTGCATTTTTTTCGGCTTTTACGCCAAAGAAGGGAGCATATTGGTGTTGTATCGAGTTCACTGCGCCTGACGATCGTTCAGAGATTCTTTGATCTGTTCGAATGTTACGCCGTACTTGACAGCGATATCACGTGCGTAGCTTACGCCCTGCGGGGGAGCTATCGATACCTTGAATGAACGTTTTCCGTGGTCAACTCCTGTTACTAAGCTTTCGACACGGCTGGTTCCCTCGGTGCCGCTGTTGAGCTGGTCGAGATCGTGGGCAAGCTCGTGCATATGTGTGTTGAAAATGGTGCGTGTTCCGATATATTTCATCGCTTTTACAACATCTTTAGCTATGTACAGACCTTCGGATACGTTAGTTGTTGCTAAGCTTTCGTTGAAGAGAAGCAGGCTTTTGTCGGTCGCAATTTGAAATATCTCGGCAATTCTCTTTGATTCCTCGCCAAGACGTCCGAGATCGACAGTGTCATTTTCGTCTGCGGGGAAATGTGTGTAAATGTTGTCGCACGGGCTGAATTTGAACGACTTTGCCGGAACGTAGATCCCGTTCTGAGCCAACAGAAAAGCAAGTCCCACTGCCTGTGTGAAGGTAGTTTTTCCGCCTCGGTTCGGTCCGGTCATGATATAGATGCGGGCATTGTCGGAGAACTCAAAGTCATTGCCGATGATTTCGGTTTTTTCACCGCCCAGGGATTTTAACGCAAGCTTGATGTTGTAGATGTCTTTGGCGTAGAGCGATCGTTCGCCGAGAGGCAGTACCTCAGGCTTACACAAAACTGTGCCGTCAGCGGTCAGCTTGTCGATCAGAGTGGCCCAGCGAATGTAGAAAACGATCTCGGGCACGAGCGAAACAAGCTTGAAGCCGCTAATGCTGATGTATTTGTGAAGTGTTGATTGTATTGATTTGACTATTTTTTTCACAATTGCAGTTACTGATTTTGTTAAGCTCTGCGACAAAGGATCGCCGCCTGTCGCTGTGTCGGAGGTCATTGACGGTGAATCGATCTGAGGGGTACGAGTCGATGTGGGTATGCCAAATTTCTGTGTGCCGGGGCTGTATTGGTGGAACGATCGCATGCTTGCGAGGCCTTTGTCGCTGTTCAGCTCATTGCCATCTTTGGAAATATGACGCATGAAATTGCCCAAAATTCCGTTGCCGGTAATATAAAAATCGTTAAGTGAAATGATACCCGCATTGGCAGGTCGGAGCAGATCGTCCATATTTACGCCGATCGTGATGCTCTTTATTTTTCGGGCAAGAGAGAGTGCTTGCTCGATATCTTTTTTGATTTCCGGAAAGCCGGTGTTGTCGTGGATATCCGAAACGATTTTCTTCAGCTCGAGCAGACCCTCCGAGGAAATGTCGAAGTGTTCGAGAGAACGTTTGATATCGGTGATGCAGTCAACGTATCCGTCAATTTCACGAAGACGGTTGATAAGCGACCAAAGGTCTGATGCGTCCGAGTCCTTCTTGAATTTTTCAAGCTCTCGAAGATCGCTCAGCTTCGCAAGAAGCTGTTCCAGATCAACTCTAAGCTGAGGATTTTTGTAAAGATCGTTGAAAATGTCACTGCGGTATTGTATTACCCGTTCATCGGACGTGATATTTGTCATGAGGTTTTTGATGCTGCCTCGTTCAAAGGCATTATCTGTCAGGGATTCGCAAAGATAGTCGATAGACAGGTCGTTGATGGCCTGAGGTGTGAGAGTTTTATATTGTTCTGCCGAATTGGCCGGGTGGAGCAAGCTGAAATCCATATTTATCACCTCGTTGAGAGAATCGGACAAACCGTATTTCCTTTATTAAAAAACATTATAAACGAAAAATAGAAAAAAAGCAATAAATTTATTGTATAAATATTCAACCAATATGCATACGTGTAAACGAAATGTTTAATTTGAGCGTTTTTTCGCAGCTCCTATAATATTATGGCGCAGTTTGCAGAGAGAGATAGTGACTGAATCACATGAAGCAGCTGCAGCGATTGTTTTTGCGGTGGGGAAGATCGCAGCAGAGGGTCGGATTTCGCTGAGTGTGTATGACGCATAAATGTTCAGCATATAATGTATTACGCATTATGCGCTTTGAATTACAAATTGACCAAGACAAACACGAATATGACCGTACTAGCCTAGTGCTTGTTGAAAGCAGAGCTTTTAATCGGGCGTGAGAGGATATGTACCAAATCGATCGATGTTCGCAGTGGGCAGTCAGCTGTCATCAATTTCATTAACTAAACACTTTAGCGTCGCCTTGGGGCGGCAAGGATACTTTATTCTTGCCGTTAGTTAGGGTCAGTTTCTGCCAAAATGACCCTCTTTCGAAAAGGTCAGACGTATGCCTTCGGCACCCTTGCAACCTGCCCGCTTTTTGAAAAAAGCGGGGTAAAAACTTTGTGCTGTTGCTCTATCGAACATTAAGTTAATGACGTTGAGCTGTAATGGTCGACTGTTGTTTGTAAAAAAATTGTTAACGCCAAAATAAGGGTTGATTTTTTCAAGGAAATGGTATAGAATATATTTAGCACTCAAGGAGAATGAGTGCTAACAAAAAAAGGTGTATTAATTCTAAGGAGGAATATTATTATGACGATCAAACCACTTTCCGACAGAGTTGTTCTTAAAGCGGAGAAGGCAGAAGAGAGGACTGCAAGCGGCATTGTTCTTGCGGCTGCTGCTCAGGAGAAGCCCCAGATCGCAGAGGTCATTGAGGTTGGCCCGGGCGGGGTAGTTGACGGAAATGAGGTCGTAATGACCGTAAAGGTTGGCGATAAGGTCATAACAAACAGCTATGCGGGCACAAAAGTTAAGCTTGACGGCGAAGAGTATACAATCGTTCGTCAGTCCGATATACTTGCAATAGTAGAATGATCCGAATGGAGGTAAAATAACATGGCAAAGCAAATTATTTATGGTGAGGAAGCAAGAAAAGCGCTGAAGGCAGGCGTTGACCAGCTCGCAGATACAGTTAAGATAACACTCGGTCCTAAGGGAAGAAACGTTGTTCTCGACAAGAAATTCGGCGCGCCGCTGATCACAAATGACGGCGTTACGATCGCAAAGGAGATCGAGCTTGACGATCCGTTTGAGAATATGGGCGCGCAGCTCGTAAAAGAGGTTTCAGTAAAGACGAACGACGCAGCAGGCGACGGCACAACAACAGCTACTCTGCTGGCTCAGGCGCTCATCAGAGAGGGTATGAAGAACGTTACTGCGGGCGCAAACCCGATGATCATCAAGAAGGGTATTCAGAACGCAGTTAAAGCGGCTGTCGAGGCAGTTGTCAATAATTCGCAGCAGGTCACCGGTTCCGATGATATCGCCAGAGTTGCAACTATTTCGTCGGGTGACGAGTATATTGGCAAGCTGATCGCCGAGGCAATGGAGAAGGTATCAAATGACGGCGTTATCACCGTTGAGGAGTCAAAAACTGCGGACACCTACTCCGAGGTAGTTGAGGGTATGATGTTTGACAGAGGATACATTGCGCCCTATATGGTAACTGATACCGATAAGATGACAGCGGAGCTTGACGACGCATACATTCTGGTTACAGACAAGAAGATCTCGTCAACTCAGGAGATCCTGCCGATCCTCGAGAATATTGTTAAGATGGGGGCAAAGCTGCTCATCATCGCAGAGGACGTTGAGGGTGAGGCGCTGACAACGCTGATACTCAATAAGCTGAGAGGTACGTTTACATGCGTTGCCGTTAAGGCGCCCGGCTTTGGCGACAGACGCAAGGAGATGCTCCAGGATATTGCTATTCTGACAGGCGCACAGGTCATCAGCTCTGATCTTGGGCTGGAGCTGAAGGATACAGAGATGGAGCAGCTCGGACGCGCACGTCAGGTCAAGGTCGACAAGGAGAACACGATCATTGTCGACGGCGCAGGCAGCAGCGAAGATATCAAGGCCAGAGTTGCTCAGATCCGCGCTCAGCTGGAAACAACTACATCCGAATTCGACCGTGAGAAGCTTCAGGAAAGACTTGCAAAGCTTGCAGGCGGTGTTGCGGTCATTAAGGTTGGCGCAGCGACCGAGATAGAGATGAAGGAGAAGAAGCTTCGTATTGAAGACGCACTCGCAGCAACAAAAGCGGCAGTTGAGGAAGGCATTGTTGCAGGAGGCGGCACGGCGCTGATGAACGCTGTTCCGGCAGTTGAGGCAGAGCTTGAAAAGGCTGAAGGCGACGAGAAAACAGGTGTTTCGATCGTATTGAAGGCACTTGAGGAGCCTGTACGTCAGATCGCTTCGAACGCAGGTCTTGAGGGTTCGGTCATTGTTGAGAACATCAAGAAATCGGGTAAGCAGGGCTACGGCTTCAATGCGCTGACCGAGGAATACACAGACATGATCGCCGCAGGTATCGTTGACCCGACTAAGGTAACACGTTCGGCGCTTGAGAATGCTGCGTCGGTTGCTTCTATGGTACTGACAACGGAGTCACTTGTGACGGACGTTAAGGAGCCTGTTCCTCCGGCACCGCCGGCACCCGATATGGGCGGAATGTACTAAGCAGGCCCAAGTTCCGGCGAACTTTATAGAACGGCGAATTCGCTCCCGTATATGAGTTTTAACGGGCTGTCGGTCCATTGTCGTTAACTTAAGCATGATACAAAGTTTCACCCCGCTTTTTTTAAGGAAGCGGGGTGAATTTTTAAAGTAAGTACGGTGGGATGTTTCTGAAAGAGGGTTATTTTGTCGGAAATGCCCATAAGCTGTGGTTTGTCTGAGTTTACATTGCTGCACAAGGCTTGGAGCTTTGAAAAGACTGCGGTATCAGGAATAAAAAAATTTTAATATGTTTTCGAAAAAGTTGCATAAAAGTATGCAACTTTTTTTTGTTTTGGGGGTATAGGTGAAGAGGTTTTTTCGAATCACCCGAAGCTTTGCCGAAGTGTGAAAGCCGATAATTGGGCGACGTTAGCGGCAATGATATTAGTATTGTCAAAATTGCCTTTTAAGCTTTCCGTCACTGCGGAGAGAATCGGGTAAATAGATCTGACGAATTAAGGAGCGTGAAGGATAATGAAGAAGAAACGCAGAAGGAAGGATCCGGAGAGGTGCGATGAAGTATGCGAAAGCTGTTTGAGTCGGTTTGCGTGCCGCAAGCGGGTGATGCTCGGGTATGAGCGGCTGGCATTCGGAAGCACGGCAGACGCATTTCGGCTTATCATGAGCACGGCAGAGGAAAGCTGCGATGTGGGCGAGCTTGATCTTTTCAACGTTGCGGAGATCAAAAAGCCGAAGGACGGAGCGATGGAGATCAAGTTTTTTGACAGGCTGAAGGCGCTGGATCAGCTGAGAGAGATCCCCGAGAACGGTGATTCTGCGGCGGCTTTCTATGAGGCGATAACGGCGTGCGCCGACGGTCTGAAGGGGGGCAGCGACTCCAGTGAAGGCTAAGACGTTTTCGAGGAAACAGCTGAGAGTGCTGACGTGGTGGAACAGGTCGAGTGAGGATAGCGAGCGGACGGCAATAATCTGCGACGGGGCAGTTCGAAGCGGGAAGACGTATGCGATGAGCTTGTCATTTGTATTGTGGAGCTTTTACGAGTTCAACGGAGGATCGTTTGGGATATGCTCGAAGACGATACGCTCGGTCAGGCGAAATATCATAACGCCGCTGCTTTCGGAGATGAGGGGGCTTGGCTTTTCGGTTCGGGAGCGTGTGTCGGAGAATTACGCCGACATCTCGAAAGGCGAGAGGTCGAACAGATTCTATTATTTTGGCGGAAAGGACGAAGGCTCTGCAGCGCTGATACAGGGAATGACGCTTTCGGGGATATTGCTGGACGAGGTGGCGCTGATGCCGAGATCGTTTGTGGAGCAGGCGCTGGCGAGGTGTTCGGCGGCGGGAGCGAGGCTGTGGTTCAACTGCAATCCCGATCACCCGCAGCACTGGTTTCGGCGTGAGTGGATAATGAAGAGCGAGGAGAAGAATGCATTGTATCTGCATTTCACGATGGACGACAATCCTGCTCTGCCGAACGAGGTGAAGGAGCGGTACAGGAGCTTGTACAGCGGGGCTTTCTACAGGAGGTTTGTCGAAGGACGGTGGTGCGCTGCAGCGGGAGCAGTGTATCCGTTTATGGACGGTGACGAGGCGTTTTATGATGTTCCGAATGGCGAGGCTGAGCGATATGTGATCTCATGCGATTACGGGACGGTGAACCCGGCTTCATTTGGACTTTGGGGCTTATACGGCAAAGTGTGGTACAGGGTGAGCGAATACTACTACGATTCAAAGCGAGAGGGCGAGCAGCGAACCGACGAGGAGCATTATGAGGGGCTGCGCTCGCTTGCGGCGGGGCGAAAGATCGACAGAGTGATCGTTGACCCGTCTGCGGCAAGCTTTATACAGACTATCTCACGGCATGGGGAATTCTCGCCTGTGAGGGCGGACAATCGGGTCATTGACGGGATAAGGCAGGTATCGTGTGCGCTGAGCGAAGGTCGGGTAAGGATATGCAGAACGTGCGGCGACGCAGTTCGTGAGTTTTCGCTGTATCACTGGGATGAAAGCGGAGCAAAGGACGCGCCTGTCAAAGAAAACGACCATGCAATGGACGATATACGATATTTTGTGGCTTACATCATGTCGGAGGCTGATACATTCCCCATAGCAGTGGCGGCGAGTCATCGGAGGGCATGATGAGATCGGGTATGAACTTTAAGGAGGAGTTTGGAAACGATGAGTATATTTGAGCAGTTCAAGGATATGACCCGTCGGCGAGCGTCCAGACGAATGGGCGCATCGGAAGACGGCGTGGCGCAGAGGTGTTCGGCGCAGTCGGTTCGGCGAAGCGTGCCGAGTATTTTGTCTTATGATCCGCAGCCTGTGTCTGCTGCGGAGTACCGCTTGTATCGGACGCTGAAAAATTCGATACCCGTGATCGACGCTGCGGTCGATAAGATAGTCAGGCTTATGGGCAGTTTTAGAGTCAAATTTGAAAGTGAAGAGACCGAAAGAGCTGCAAACGAATTTCTGACTTCTGTGCGTTCGATCGGCGGAAGGGGCGGCATATACGACTTTTTGTCGGTTTATACGAATCAGCTGCTGACTTACGGAACGGCGGTCGGGGAGATCGTTCTGTGCGGCGGCGATATATATTCGCTTGTCAATGTTCCGCTTGAGGACGTCAGGCTGGGGTTTGCGGAGAATATGATCGACACACTAGTGTATCCTGCGGACGGCTTCGGAGAATCGCAGCCGTTTAAGTATCAGGATCTGTTTGTTGTGTCGGCGCTGAATCCCGAGCCGGGCAGCGCTGTTGGTGTGTCGGTTCTGAAGGGGCTTGAGTTTGTCAGCGACATTCTGATGAAGATATACAACACGATCGGAGTAAATTGGGAGAGGGTCGGGAACGTTCGCTTTTCGGTCAATTATAAGCCGACCGCGGACGGCGACCGAGCTTTGAACAGAGAGAGAGCCGAGCAGATCGCGGAGGCATGGAGCAGCGCCATGAGTGATAGCGGCGGCGTGAGTGATTTCGTTTCGGTGGGCGATGTATCGATCAAGGTTATCGGAGCGGACAATCAGATACTTGACAGCGAAGTTCCCGTAAGGCAGATGCTCGAGCAGATAGTTGCGAAGCTGTCGGTGCCGCCGTTTCTGTTGGGATTGTCGTGGAGCACAACCGAGAGAATGAGCAGTCAGCAGGCCGACATATTGACGAGTGAGCTTGAGCATTACAGAAGGCTGATCGAGGTGGCGCTGAGGCAGATCATCAATATTTGGCAGCGGCTGAGGGGCAATGACGAGAGTTTCACGATCGAGTGGGACTGCGTTAATCTTCAGGACGAAGTGGAGCTTGCGAAAGCCGAACTGTACAGAGCGCAGGCGGAGAAGGCTGCCGCAGAGCAGGCGTGAGTAAACGGCAGCCTGAGCGCAGCCGGGGATTTTCGGAAAAAAAGAAGGAGGATTTTATGAGCAATAAGGCAACGGAAAAAGACATGGAGCTTATCAACAAATATTCGCGCAGGACGCTGAAGGAGGACGAGGTATACACGTTTTCGGTCGTTCTGTGTGACAATGACATTGACCGTGACATTGAACATTTTGACGATGAAGCGCTCGACACGCTGAAGGACCTGTTTGTGGGGGTATCGGCGGTATATGACCACGAACCGTCGGCGAAAAACCAGATAGCGAGGATATACAGCTGCGGGTGTGAGATGCCCGAAGGACGGCTGACGGCGTATAACGAGCCGTACAAGCGGCTTGTGGGTAAAGCGTACATTCCGGTGTGCGGGGCGACGGAGGATCTTATTGCGCTGCTTGACAGTGGGATCATGAAGGAAGTAAGCATTGGGTGCGCAGTAGCAAAATGCAGGTGTTCGATATGCGGGGAGGATATGAGAACGTCGGCGTGCAGCCATGTTAAGGGCAGGCATTACGGCGGGAAGATGTGCTGCGGGGTACTGAGCGAGCCGACCGACGCATATGAGTGGTCGTTCACGGCGGTCCCATCGCAGAGGAGCGCAGGAGTGACAAAGAGCAGCGTAAAGAAATGGCGAGGAGCGGAAGACAGTATGGGAGAGTACATCGATGCGCTGAGAAAGCAGGCCGAGGAGGGCAGGCGATATAAGTCTGCGCTGAGGCTGGAGACAGTGAAGGCGGGGATCATGGCGAATGTTGGGATCGAGAGCAAGCTGCTTGAAAAGATGACGGCGGAGCTTTCGGTTGAGGAGCTGACGCAGCTGAAGGAGGCGTTTGTGGTGAAGGCGCAGCAGCGGCTGCCGATCGGCGCTCAGAGCCGCAGAGGAAGGGAGAAACCCGAGAAGAAGGAGCGGTTTAAGGAATACGAGATATGAAAGATCATTGAATTCTGACAGGGGAATGATAATTTGATGAAAACTTTGATTTTTCAATTCCGGAATTGAGCATAGGTCATACCGAATGTCTTAAAGGGTTTTGAATGGTAATATTTATTTTATTTTTAAAAAAGTTGCGTATTTATATGCAACTTTTGCCCGATTTGGGGGTATAGGTGAAAGGAACTTTTCGAGTATGACGAATCGAGGAAGTCCTTTTGACGATAGTTATTCTTTTATTATTTTGAGGAGGAATTAGTTATGGCAGCTTATGAAAATCTTACGATCGAGAAGGGTATGTACAAGTCGGGCGGTTACGGACTGACAGAAGCGCTTGAGGCTCTCGACCCGAGTGAGAATTATGTTGGCACGCCGCTTGAGGGGCTTGACGCATTTCAGCGTCAGCTGAAGCGATTTGATATCAGGGTCAGCGGCGCAGACAGCGACAGAGTCGAAAAGTTTTTTGAGCGTTCGTCTTCGGCGGCGCTGTTCCCCGAGTATATCGGCAGGGCGGTTCGTCAGGGAATGCAGCAGCGCAATGTCATTGACGACATTGTTGCGGCGAAAACTCATATTGACGGTATGGATTACCGCACGATCGCGTCTGTTCCCGCTGATACCGATCTTGAGCTGAGAGAGGTAGCAGAGGGTGCGCAGATACCCGAAACAAGCATTACTGTGCAGTCTAATCTTGTGAGTCTGAAGAAGAGGGGCAGAATGCTGACGGGTTCGTATGAGGCGCTGCGTTTTCAGCGGCTCGATGTGTTTACCGTTATGTTGAAGCAGATAGGTGCATATATCGCAAAAATGCATCTGAGCGACGCTATCGGGGTAATTCTCAGCGGTGACGGCGATACAGAGAATCCGAACCCTGCGCCGGTAATCAATGCAGCGCAGGCAGGCAGCCTTCAGTATGAAGATCTAGTGAAGCTTTGGGGCGCAGTTTCGCCGTATGAGCTTAATACGATCATAGCGCCGACCGATCAGGTAAAGCAGCTGCTGAACATGACGGAGATGAAGGATTCGTTTGCAGGTCACACTTTCCACTCGACGGGTGATATGATCACACCGCTGGGCGCAAAGCTTATACATGCGCCGTCGATGACAGCGGGCAGTGTTATTGGACTTGACAAGAACTATTCGCTTGAAATGGTGATCGCAGGCGATGTGTGCACCGAATATGACAAGCTGATCGACAGACAGCTTGAAAGAGCAGCCATTTCGTGTATTGCGGGATTCTCAAAGCTGTTCACGGGAGCGTCTGCGCAGCTTAAAATAACGGCGTAACCCATATTTCGCTCCGCCGAGGCCAACGAGCTTCGGCGGAGTACGCTGAGGGGGAAATGAGATGGCATATGAGAATGTAATGAACAGGTTTATGTTGTTTTCCGGGCTTAATGCTTCCGAGGCGGCTCAGTGGGAGCAGCTTGTCAGGGACGCAGCCGAGCAGCTTAAAGGCCGTCTGCGCAGCGAGAGCGACGAGGACGACATTCGGTTTGAAACGGCAGCGAGCGCGCTTGCGTGCTGCAAATATAAAATGGCTCAGGCGATCAGCTCAAAGGTAGAATCGTTTTCGGCGGGTGATGTCAGTGTGAAGCTTACGGAAGGAGCGGCAGATAACGCTTGGGAGTTTTATCGAAGGTGTCTGGAGGATTGCGGGGAGCTGTTCTCCGACAATGAATTTGTGTTTATGACGACGAGGGAAGGCTGAATGTACAGAGAGATCGTTGACAGTATAATTGACCGCAGCGGCAGCGAGTGCGTGCTTAAGTGCGGCGATGACGTGGCGTATACGAAGGCGTTCATAACGCCGCAGAAGACTGACGGAAAGTATTTCGGCGGCGAAACCGGCGAAGAAGCGGGTGTGTTTGACGAGCGGAGATATTTGTATATCGGGAAGGCGGAGTACGACCTGAGCTTTGTGGGTAAGGAATGCACCGTTTTGTGTGGGGAGAATTTGTATTTTGTTGATCATGCGGAGATCTATGAGCTGTATGGAGAGGCGCTTTACTGCCGAGGGATATTGAGGCGGTGTTTGGAGCGGGGATAGGCTCAAGGAATAATAACAAATGAAGGTGCAGACGAAAAAAGACAGGGAGGAGGGATATAATGGACGAGATGACAGCGCTGGTGTATGATACGGCGGATTATTTGGGATATATCATGCACGGGATCGGAGTTGAGATAGGATATATGCCGATGGCGGGGCAAAGGCCTTTGAAGGAGGCAATGATATTTGTGTCGCCTGCGGGACGCAGCGGGGATCGGGTGAGCGTTAAAGCAGCGGTGTATACGCCGTCTTTGGCCGGCGGAGTACGCTGCAGCGAATATGCAGAGGAGCTTTTTGGTCAGATCCACTCCGAGCTCTTCCCAGCGGGTAACGGGAGAATTCTCGAGAATGCGGAGATCGGCAGGATAGAGTATGACGCAAGAGCGGCTGCGTTCACAGCTTCGGTGATAATAACGACTGTATCGAAGAAGGAATATTTGTTTACCGCAGATATGTTCAGTAAAGCGGGGGGAAGCACGATCAGCGGAAAGGCAGAGAGTTACGAGATCGTCAGGAGCTTTGAAACAGAGCGGTATTTTGAGGTATTTGAGGATATGCCGATAGGAATTACCGACGGAGAGAACACGTATGAGATCACGATAAATAATGCGGTGCCCAATGCTGACAGATACGGCTCGGACGAGATAAAAAAGATGGCGGAAGCGATCGGAAACGGCGGAGAGTTTCGGCTGAAGATAGGCGGCGAGGTATTCGGCAGGTGTCTTTGCAGGAAGGCTCAGCAGGAGGATGGCGGCGCCGCAAGGCTGGTTATCAGCGGATATCGAGGAGAGGACAATGATTTCGATACCGATGAGATAATCGTGCACTAACAAAAGAATCGCGAATAATAACAAAGGAGCGGTTATGGACGAGAATGAATTTTTGGACGTAGATTCGGCGCTGTCGGAGGAAAACACACAGAGCGGCAGCGGGGCGCTTGCCGAGATCATATCCGATATATTGGAGAGGCAGTCAAGGCGAAGCGAAGGCACATTTGGGGAGGGGTGAAGAAAATGAGCGATGCACTGATGAGGTTTGGCGGTGTATTTCTTTCGCATAATCCGAGCGAACTGAAGGTAGTTAGAAAAAAGAGCGTCGGCAGCGACGGAACAGTCAGAGAGGATATCTCGACTGTTTCGGGCAAAGGTGAGGTTGTGGGCGAAAACGCTGTATATGATCTGAATACGCTTCAGATTCTTGAGAGGGAGAACAAGGTGTGTGTTTTGTCGCTGCCGACGCTCGGGGCACACCCGGCAGCGCTGACTAAGCTTGTGCTCGGGGCACGTTCAAGGGCGCTGAGGATCGAGGTGGAGTTTGAGTTCAGCTTCACAGCTGTTGAGGAGCATCCCGATATCACGTATGAAGATGTGTATCATGCGTATGAAGGCGAGAATTTGTGGGATACGGCAGATTATTACGGCGCTGACATCAATGAGCTTGTGCGGCTGAATCCGCATATTTCCGACATCAGGTCAATGAAATACGGAGAGGAGATCAGACTGAGATGATTTTTTTTGGCGAAAACAGCAGCGGGATATTCAGGCTGCCGAGCGCAGCGAAGATCGAGATCGACAGTGAGGTCGGAGTTGCCGCAGACAGTCTGTGTGTTGTGTTTGTTTCGGCAGAGTTGCCGCAATTGTGGAGGATATATGGGTGCAGTGACGACTGCCTTAATGTCGGTCAGATATTCACGAAAGGCAAGATGGTATTTTTAGGGATCGTTGACGAGCAGAGAGTAGTTCAGACCGGCAGCGGAGTCAGCGTAACGATAACCGCAAGATCGCCTGCCGCAGCGGCGCTTGACTGCGAATGTGAATCGGGACAGTACACAGACGCGTCGGCGGAGGTGATGTTCTCGCAGCATTTGGAGAGATTCGGGATAAAAAACGGCAGCGGTGATAAGAGCGGAACGGGAGTTCTGAATATTCCCAAGGGTGTGTCGCATTATGAGGCGGTGGGAAGGTTCTGCCGTCAGATACTGAACACAGAGCCTAGGATAAACAGTGTTGGGGTATTCTATTGGAATGCTTTTCAAGATAGTGAGGAGATCGTGTTCGACAACGATGCGGGAGTTGGATTTTGGTGTGCGGAGTATATTGAGAAGCGGTGTGAGAGAATATCGGGCGTGATCGTGAATACAGACGGCGGTGTGTGCGTGTGTGAAGATGAAGAAGCTGCAAGAAACGGGGTCGTAAGGGAGAGGCGGCTTGATCTCAGAAGCAGCGCGACCGGGACGCTCAGCGACGCAGACAGGCTGATCGACAGAGGAAGACGAAAAAGCGAGCAGCTGAGGCTTTGGTGCAGCGGATATACGGGCGATATTGTGGGAATGAAAGCTAAAGTTGAAGGAACGCCGATGAATACTGACGATGGAGATGTGTATGTTACGGCGGTCAAATATATATCGGATCAAAACGGTGAGCGAACAAGGGTAACATTGGGGCGCAGCTGAGAGATCGTAACGAGCAGACGGAGGAGAAAGAATGTGGCTTAGCGACAGAACAGGCAGCAAAAATAGAAGCGGGGCTTTTTTGGCGGCGGTGGTATATTCCGACGGAGCGGGGGTGCAGCTTTCCGACACACAGGGAGGAACAGCGGGAACGCAGTTTTTGCCCTACGGGATTATCAGCGTGCCGCCGAAGGGAGCAAGGGCCGCTGCGGTCGAAGCAGGCGGCAGAGTGTGTGTTGTTGGGATAGAGAGCGGCACAGAGATGTATCTCGAGCCGGGGGAGATAGGGCTGTATTCAGCAGGCGGAGCGTCGCTTGTCCTGAAAAACGACGGCAGCGTATATATTAACGGCAGGCGGTTTGAGCCGGGTGAATGAGCGGCAGTAAAGATAAGAGAAGGAGGCGGAGCAGATGGATCTGATGATACAGGACGGAGATTATATTTTAGATCATACAGGTCAGCCGGTAGCAGTGTTTGGAGAAGAGGAGGCCGCGCAGAGGGCTGCGATGATTTTTTCGACAATAAAGGGTTTTTTTCCATACGACAGAGAATTCGGGTTAGACCTGTATTCTCTGTCGCCTGACAGCAGCAGAGAGCAGGTCATGCTCGTGTGTAATGAAGCGCTGAAGGGAAGGGAAGATTTCATGCTGACAGACGCATATATTGAAAAGCGCGAAAATGAGTATTATCTGTGTTTTGAGATCGAATGGAGATTAAGGCGAATCAGAAAAGAGATCAAGCTTTAAGGGAATGCAAATACGCGATTTAACTCATTGCGCTAATACACAATTAAAGTTTTGCTCAAGCATTTTCAAGGGCAGCGCCCCGGTTGCTGAAGGCATACGTCTGCCTGTTTAGGAGTATGATCGGACAAAGGAGTTTTTAATGTATACTTACGATGAAATATTGGAAAGAATGGAAATTCGTTATGAAGAGCTGAGCGGGCACGTTCCCGATGAGGCCTCCGATATCGGAATTCGCCTGCGCGTTTTGGCGGGAGAGGTGTTTGCGCTTTATGCTCGGCTTGAGTACATAAAAAAGCAGATCATGCCTTCGAGCGCAGACGGTGATTTTCTCGAGAGCCATGCGCTGATGAGAGGACTGCAGCGAAAAAACGGAGTTGCCGCAAGCGGAGTGGTTACTTTTTATACTTCGGGCAATGCTGTGGGTGATGTTCGTATCCCAAAAGGTACGGTCGTTTCGACTGCGGGGTCGGGATCGGTTCGCTTTAAAACAGTCGAAGAGGCGGTGATAAGCTCGGGCACAAGCAAGACTGACGTTATGGTCGAAGCGCTGGTCAAAGGAGTACGGGGAAATGTCGGAGCGGGGAGCGTATGCTTGTTGGTGACGCCTGCTGCGGGTATTGTAAGAGTCAGCAACGCCTCTAGGATAAGGGGCGGGAGCGATATTGAGAGCGACGATCAGCTCCGCAATAGGATCCTCAACAGCTATAAGGATATTTCTAACGGCACGAACAGAGCGTATTATATCGAACAGGCTATGTCTGTAAGCGGAGTGTGGAGTGTTGGGATCGAGCCGAGAGCCAGAGGCGCAGGCACGGTCAACGTGTATATTGCCGACAGGGACGGCACAGCCGAAAACGAGCTGATCGCACAGGTGCAGTCGAAGCTTGACGAGGCGAGAGAGATCAACGTTGATGTCCTTGTGAAGGCTCTTGCGATCGTGCCGTGCGATGTGAATGTAGTGATATCGGTAAAAGGCGGATACGATCATAACGAAGTTTCGGCGAATGTAGCAGCGGCGGTGAATGAATACTTCTTATCACTTCAAGGCGGTCAGACAGTGTATTTGTCGGAGATCGGCGGGTGCATATCAAATGTTGAGGGAGTAGCGAATTATACATTTGTGAAGGCGGTGTCGGACGATATTGCGATCGCGCCGAATTGTGCGGCAAGGCTTGGAAACATAACGATAACCGAAAGGGACTGATGAAATGAACAGCATGGATTCCATGATATATGCAATTAACTCGGTGGGCGTGTATGGATTAGAGCCTGAGGGCAGCGTGTGCAAAGAGCTTGAAGCCTACGCATGGGCGCTTGATTCGTTTTATGATGAGGCTGACAAGGTGCTGAGCGAGTGCTTTGTTCAAACGGCAGAGGACATCGGGCTTGAAATGTACGAGGAACTGCTTGGACGTATACGAAGCGAGCTTTCGACTGAGAAGCGCAGGGAGCTTGTGATGGCGCTTCTCAGTGTAAAGCCGAATGATTTTACACTTGGCGGAGTCGAGAGGTTTTTTGAGTCCCTTGATTTTGAGTGTGATATAACTGAGTTTCCGCAGTATTTTGAGGTTTTGATCGAGCCTAGCGGCAGAGCATACACCGAGAGCGAGAAGGATCTCATAATTGAAAAGGCGCAGGAGTTCCTGCCGTGTCATCTGACCTGCACGGTGGAGTTTCGTGATGCCGACTGGGACATATATGACGGACTTGAGCGAACATTTGATGAATGGGACGAAAGCGGAATGAGCTGGAACGGGCTTGACAAGTTTGAGGGGGAATAATATGGCAGCAACTAACAGAACGGAGCACTATGGGCTATGCAGCTGGACTGGCAGCGACAAACCCACAAGGACGGATTTTGTGAACGACAACATACAGATCGATACGAAGCTTTGGGAACACGCAAACAATGCATTGCTGCATATGACTGCTGAACAGAAGGAGAGAGTTTCGGAACCGTTCTGCATTCGCACTGTTCAGGGTACGGGCAGCGCAGAGAGAACGATAGTGCTTAATTTTGTGCCGAGATTTGTTTTGTATATGATGATGGACGAAGCGCCCGTCAAATATGAAAACGGAAAGACAACGCTGAACTTTGCAGCAGCGGTACAGAATGCGGGCGGAACTCTTGGTGCAGCATTGAGCGGGACAAGACTGACGATCTCCCACGGAGAAACGTCAGAAGTAAAATATGATCTGAACAGCGAAGACGGGCAGTATGTTGTTTTTGCGGTTAGATGATGTAAAAGTTGGTATAATGAATAATAATAAAAACGGCGAGGATATTCTCTTCGCCGTTTTTTGTTTTAAATCTGCTTTTAACAAGCAGATTCAAGCCGCAGGTATGCATTTAATTCGGTTGGGGATCATACTCTTCACTGAACGGAATACCGGACCCGCCGCCCATAGAGGGTGCGGTCTGCCGGTGGCAGACGTTGCCATAAGGCAACAGCACCGACCGAGCCGGCAGGCGAGACCCGGCGGACATGATCTGCGGTTATAATTCTATCAATTCCTTTGTGATCGACGCAAGATTATCGCAGCCGTCCTTTGTTACAACTGCCATATCCTCGATCCTTACGCCGAATTCTCCCGGAAGGTATATACCCGGTTCAACGGTGATGACCATGCCTTCGCTGAGCAGTGTTTCGCTCCTCGGCGAAACAAACGGTTCTTCGTGGATATCAAGTCCGACACCGTGTCCCGTGGAGTGAGTGAAATATTCGGAGTAACCCGCTCTTGCAATTACCGCCCTCGCCGTGCGGTCAATCTCATAGGCTTTGATGCCGGAGCGAACCTTTGCGAGCGCAGTTCGCTGCGCCTTCAGCACCGTTTCGTATACCTCACGCTGTTTGTCGGATATTTTTCCGACTGCTACTGTTCGGGTCATATCGCTGTGGTAGCTTTCGTAGATCGAACCGATATCGAATGTTACAAAATCGCCTTTTTTTATTTCGTTGTCGCTTGGAACACCGTGAGGCATAGACGTGTTTCGTCCTGCGATAGTGATGAGGTCAAACGATACGCCCGATGCGCCCTTTTTTCTCATCAGGTATTCAAGGTCGAATGCAAGCTTCGACTCTTTTACTCCGGGCTTTACTTCGTTGAGCAACTCCAAAAATGCTTCTTCGGTGATCTTCTGAGCCGTGCGTATCTTCTCTATCTCCGCTTTCGTTTTGATGATGCGCTGCGATGAGATCAGCTTGTCAAGACGGTCGCTGCTCATTACTCTGCAGCCTGTTTCTAGTATATTCTTTTCAAGCTGCCTCATGGTGTGGATCGTCATTGACGAAGCTTCTATAGTTAAATTACGGATATCGTGCTTTTCTATCAGTTTTGAGAGCGTTTCGTAATATCTTGTGTATACTATTACCTCGGCATTCGTGACGCTGTTTCGGGCGGCTTCTCCGTATCGTGAGTCAACAAGCAGATACGCTTTTTCCCGGCAGATAAAAAGCGTGCCCTCACTGTTGTTAAAGTCCACAAAATAACGAAGATTCGGCTCGTGGGTAATAAGCGCGGCTTCACGTCCCGAGGGTGAGAGCTTTGTTGCAAGCTTTTTAATTTTTATATATTTTTGAAGACGTTCAAGCTCCATATTATCAGACATTAATCATACCTCCTTGTCAAAAATTTCTTTGACTGCATATAAGGCGAGCTTGTAGCTGTATTTGCCGAAGCCGCTGATCTGCCCTCTGCAAACGGGGGCGATAACGGAGGTTTTGCGGAATTCTTCACGGCTATGAATGTTCGACATATGCACCTCGATCGTCGGCACGCTCGGAACGCAGGCGATGGCATCGCGAATAGCGTAGCTGTAGTGGGTGTATGCTCCGGCATTTAGAATAATTGCGTCTTTTTCGCCCGGTGTGGAGTGGATCTTGGAGATCAGCTCGCCCTCACTGTTGCTTTGGAACGACTCAAGCTCCATTCCGAGTGAAGCAGCCCACTGTTTCACCTCGCTGTCGATACTTTCTGCTGTTTCGCTGCCATAAATGTTCTTTTCGCGCAGACCTACCATGTTGAGATTCGGCCCCAAAAGAAACAATACTTTTTTTGACATATAGATACCTCCTCATATTTTTATTATGCAGTGCGCTTATGCTGTTCTGCACTAAAGAATAATAAAAAATACACGAGCAGTCAGCCGACCACCCGTGCCATACTTTCAAATATTATGTATAAGCCGATTACTTATACTTACGCTTGCGAGCTGCCTCGGACTTCTTCTTACGCTTAACCGAAGGCTTTTCATAAGCTTCTCTCTTGCGGACCTCAGCAATAACGCCTGCTCTTGCACACTGTTTCTTAAATCTTCTAAGAGCGCTCTCAAGAGATTCGTTATCCTTAATTCTGATCTCAGCCATCTATTTCCCCTCCTCACCGAGCGACATACCCGTCCGGCAGCCGCTGTTCTCAAACGTACGCCTGTACGCAGGAGTAAATTGCATAAACTGCATTATCAATTGTACATCAAAAATACGTTTATGTCAAGCTTTTTTTTGAAAAAAATTTCTAATTAAGCAAAAAAATCTCCACAAATACAAAATACTGTGAAAATGCTACAAATTTGCTTCTACTATGCTTCCTGATTGGATCGTTGATCTTACGTCGATTATTCGCTGATTCGTTGAACCTCTGAAGCGAAGCTCCAAGCTTCTTTTTGAAAGAACAAACTTTCCGTCGATCAGATAATCGGTCTGCAAAAGCAGATCCCGCCATTCGGGGTGATCCTCAAAGCCGGCGCAAAGCTGTTCGTATGTAAACCCGGTGTAGGTAATAACGTCAAGCCCTCGGCTGTGGATCTTTTCACCGAGCTGCGACAGCGCCTCGGCCTGCATAAACGGTTCGCCGCCCGAAAACGTTACGCCCTGAAGCAGCGGGTCTTTGTCGATCTCCCGAAGGATATTCTCGGGGTCGCTGATGTAGCCGCCGTCAAAGCTGTGAGTCTGGGGATTCTGGCAGCCTTCGCAATTGTGGGGGCAGCCCTGCGTAAAAACGGTCATTCGTATCCCGGGACCATCAACGATAGATTCTCGTATCACGCCTGCAAGTCTGAGCTTTTTCATTGAAACATCTCCGGTCATATGTCCTTTGGAGCGGCATCGTTGACTGCCGACGCAAAAATGATCAGCAGGCTCTCGCCGTCACGGGATCTAATCAGCTTGTATACAAACACGAGGTCGGAGCCTGCGATCCTGGCGGTCAGAACGGATTCGCTGGCGTTCTCGCTGATGACTTTGCCAACGCCGCCCAGTGAACGCTTGAAGGGTTTGTCGATGATCTTTTTCTGAGCCGAAAGAGCCTGAGCCTTTTCGAGAGGGGAGAGGCGGCCGATGTCGGCAGCATATTCAGGATGATAGCGCACCATTACGTTCATTCGATGATCACTCCTCCCATAAGCTCGGAATTGGGATCCGCGTCGGCTTTTGTGTAGAAATCCTCATCGGTGAGAAGGTCTTTGGGGTTGACGTCCTGCAGACGCAGAAGACCTGCGCAGGCAGCCCGAAGCTCATTGATCTCGTCAAGCATCGCACGGTAGGAGTCGGGCGATACAAGAACGCACTCGGGAGAGTTATTTTTCATAACGACTTTTGTTCCCGAGGATCTTACTTCATCGAATATCTGACCTGCGTACCCCTTATTGAGCAGGGAGATCGACACGGTGCTGTCGATCGCATCTCTAACTTTATCCATTACTCTTCCTTCCAACTGTTAAGTCCGAACAGGCATGAAAAGAACGCAGCGGCGCTGCTGCCCATTCCCATATACATACACAAGCTTGTTTTGCTCATAGCGCACATGATGATCGAGGTGATCATCAGACCGAAGCAGATAACTGCAAGCACCAAAGCAATAATAAAATTTTTCTTCACGTTAATATCAACACCTTTTGGGGCAGCGGTCAAAGCGCTGCCATAATGGAATTATTCTTATTAAGAATATTGATTGAAGCGGGACACACTTCAAATTTATTATACAACAAATCAAGAGATAATGCAAGAGAGAAATTCTAAGATATCACTGCTTTTGAATGAACCAAAGAAAGTTGATTTCCGTGGATGCATGCCACGAAATCAATTTTGAGAAAATATACTACTGGCGTCGCCTTGGGGCGGCGAGGACAACTTGTTTTTGTCGTTAGTAGGGAACGCTTTCTTCCAAAGCGTCCCCTCTTCCAAAACAATCCACCGGATTGTTTTGGAATTCACCCCTTGCAAAGGGCTTGAAGCATGCCTTCGGCGACCAAGGACGCTGTCCTTGGATCCTGCCCGCTTTTTGAAAAAAGCGGGGCAAAAACTTATGATATTATTCCTTTACAGGAACTTGATTTCCATGGGTGCATGCCACGGAAATCAATTTTTAAAATCTTGTCATACAATTTTATTTTTTTGATACCGAAGGGGCGCGGGGGCGACCGGAAAGCCCCCGCAGGTTGCTTTAAA
>CACZCM010000005.1:42710-47552 GCA_902779615.1 uncultured Ruminococcus sp.
TATTTTTTTGATACCGAAGGGGCGCGGGGGCGACCGGAAAGCCCCCGCAGGTTGCTTTAAATGCAAGTAAAATGTAAGAAAAAAGATTCAATAATATTTATTTAAAAGAAAGTTGATTTCCGTGGGTGCATGCCCTCCGCCGTTGACACTCAAGGGAAGACGTGGTATAATTTAGGTATATTTATTCAAAGGGGAATACGTCTATGATCTACTGTATGTCAGATATTCGCGGCAATTATAACGGATTCAAAAATATATTGTCAAAAATACATTTTAAAGATACCGATACTCTCTATGTGCTCGGAAATGTCATTGATGGTGGGGAGGGCAGCATGAAGCTGCTGCTCGATATGATGATGAGGGAGAACGTATATCCCGTTATCGGTGAGCATGAGTACGCTGCGATCGGCTGCTTGTCGCTGCTTATGAATGATGCCGACGATGTGGATCTTGCGGGACTTTCTCACGAAAAAATGGAGCGTATGGCCGACTGGGCGTCTATGGGCGGTCAGCAGACCATAAAGGAGTTTAGAGAGCTTAGCGACGAACAGCGAGAAATGGTGGTCGATTATCTGAGCGACTTTTCGCTTTATGAGGAAGCAGAGGCAGGCGGCAGAAGTTTTGTTATGGTTCACGCAGGCATCGGAAATTTTGCGCCCGATAAGGAGCTTGAGGAGTATGATATCCGTGAACTGATAACTCAGCCTGCGGATTACTCAAAGGTGTATTTTGAGGATAAGTATTTGGTTACAGGACATACGCCGACGCGAAAGATATATGAAGATCAGAATCCGCTTATCGAGAAAACGCCCGAGGGTGGATCGTCGCCGTATGACAAGATTTACACTCTGAACAACCATGTTGCCATAAACTGCGGAAGCTGTATCGGCGGGCGGCTGTGTGCCGTCAGGCTCGACGACATGAAGCCGTTTTATGAAGACTGATCGACAAAACACATAGCAGCTTGCAGCTTCGTATATAACGGCGGCAGGCTGCAGCAGAGGGCTATTCATGATTAGAATTAACGAGATCAAGCTGCCGCTCGATTACACCGATGACGATCTGAAAACAGCAGCGGCTAAATCGCTCGGACTCGAAAACTCAAAGATCAAGAGCATCACTCTTGTTAAGCGCAGCATTGACGCAAGACATAAAGACAATATATTGTTCACAGCTTCGGTTGATGCGGAGACCGCAGCAGACGAGAACAATATCTTACGCCGCAGCAAGTCTAATAAGATCGCAAAAGCCGAGCGGTATGTTTATCATTTTCCGAAAGGCGGGCGCTTTACACAGCCTCCCGTTGTGGTCGGCGCAGGTCCGGCGGGGCTTTTTGCGGCTCTCGTGCTGGCACAGGCCGGTCATTGTCCGATACTGATCGAGCGTGGCAAAAGCGTTGACGAGCGAACCAATGATGTGTCGGAATACTGGAACGGCGGCGCGCTGAAGTGTGAGAGCAACGTACAATTCGGCGAGGGCGGAGCAGGCGCATTTTCTGACGGTAAGCTGAACACCGGCACAAAAGACCCCCGCTGCCGAAAGGTGCTGGAGGAGTTTGTGCTGCACGGAGCGCCCGAGGAGATCTTGTGGAAAGCAAAACCTCACATTGGTACCGACAGGCTGAAGCCCACAGTGAAGTCGATACGAGAGGACATACTTTCGCTTGGCGGGCAGGTGTTTTTCTCAACAAAGCTTACGCATATAAAAGTTCAGGATGGCAGGGCGGTCGGTGCAGTCGTTGAGAGCGAAGGCAGTGTTAGGGAGATCCCGACGAATGACATAATACTGGCGATCGGACACAGTGCGCGAGATACATTCAATATGCTTTTTGACAGCGGATTTGCAATGGAAGCGAAGCCGTTTTCGGTAGGTGTGCGGATAGAGCATTTGCAGGAGCAGATCAACCGCACGCAGTTCGGCAAATTTTATCGTTACCTGCGACTTGGCGCAGCAGATTATAAGCTCAGCGCACATTTGAAGAACGGCAGAGGTGTATATACATTCTGTATGTGCCCGGGGGGATATGTTGTAGCGGCGGCAAGCGAGGAACAAACCGTTGTGACAAACGGAATGAGCGAGTTCAGACGTGACGGAATGAATGCAAACAGCGCTTTGCTGGTGGGAGTATCGCCCTCGGATTTCGGCGGCACAACGCCGCTTGCAGGCGTTGAATTTCAGCGAAATATTGAACGTGCGGCATTTATTTCCGGCGGTAAAAGCGGGAAAGCGCCGTGTGCGAGAGTGGGCGATTTTTTGAACGGAGTTAAGACGACTTCTCTTGGAAGCGTGACGCCGACATACAAGCCCGGTGTGGAATTTGCGCTGCCCGACGAATATTTGCCCGAGTACGTCTGCGAGAGCCTTCGCGAGGGGATAGTTCAGCTTGACAGGCGGCTTCATGGCTTCAACACTCCGGACGCACTGCTAACAGGAGCCGAAACGCGTTCAAGCAGCCCCGTGAGGATACTGCGCAGCGACACGCTACAGTCCTTGACGGTCGAGGGAGTGTACCCCTGCGGCGAAGGAGCCGGCTACGCAGGCGGCATTATGTCTGCTGCTGCGGACGGCATTCGCTGTGCAGAGGCGGCGAGTCGCCGCTGACGAACACGCACACGGACTTTATCGTAAGAGCGGCTTTTTCACCTGTGTCGAACCTTGTTTGTTTTGCGGTTCAATGAATTTTGCGGCGGGTCGCCGCTGACGAACACGCACACGGACTTTCGTGTAAGAGCGGCTTTTCACCTGCGTTTTGTTTTTTATGCTAAGATAGATTGCGTGATTTTCCTATACCAACATACTCAAATGACCGGCTGATCATCAAATATATTTTAATTTGGTTTTCATTCTGTTTCCGTTCCCGTAAACTTCATGAGCACATAAATAATCACCGTTACCCTGAATGAACTAAGGGGTAACGGTGATTTTGTTTTTGTTTTCAGCAGACAGTAAATATATGCATTCCCTAAACGGTATTTTACCTTATCTGTCCGCTGCCTCTTATGATAAACTTCATAGAAGTGAGTTCGTTCAGTCCCATAGGCCCTCTTGCGTGAAGCTTCTGGGTCGCAATACCGATCTCTGCGCCTAGTCCGAATTCGCCGCCGTCTGTAAAGCGGGTAGAAGCGTTGACGTATACCGCCGCCGAGTCTACTTCATCGGTGAATTTCTGCGCTGCGCTGTAGCTTTCTGTGATGATCGATTCGCTGTGACCGGTGCTATATTTTGCGATATGCGCTATCGCCTCGTCAATGCTGTCAACGACCTTCACGGCAAGAATATAATCGCCGTACTCGGTGTACCAGTCGTCTTCGCTTGCTGCCTCACCGCTGCCCAATATCTCCAGCGCACGCTGATCGCACCTAAGCGTTACCGATTTCTCGTCAAGCTTTGCTTTTATCGCAGGAAGTGCTGTTTCGGCAATATCGTTATGAACAAGGATAGTTTCGATCGCATTGCATACGGACGGACGAGATGTTTTTGCATTGTAGATGATATCAGCTGCCATATTGATATCCGCCGACTTATCAACATATACGTGGCAGTTGCCGGCGCCCGTTTCGATAACGGGCACTTTTGAATTCTCCACTACAGCTTTGATAAGTCCTGCGCCGCCCCTCGGGATAAGCACGTCAACGTATTTCGTAAGCTGCATCAGTTCCACCGAAGACTCACGGCGTGTATCCTCAACGAGCGAAACACAGTCTGCGGGCAGCCCCGCCCTTTCGATGGCAGCGCGCATGATATCTGCAATACACTTATTGGAATTGATCGCTTCCTTACCGCCTCTGAGAATAACTGCGTTGCCGGATTTAAGGCAAAGAGCGGCAGCGTCGCTTGTTACGTTCGGACGAGCTTCATAGATAATTGCGATAACGCCCAGCGGCACCTTTACCTTTTCTATCTTTAATCCGTTCGGACGTACAGTTCCGTCCAGAACACGCCCGACGGGATCGGGCAGCGCAGCGACCTGACGCACGCCGTCGGCCATGCCCTCTATCCTTGCTTTAGTGAGGGTCAGTCTGTCGATAAGAGCGGCACGGGTTCCGTTTTCACGCGCTGCGGTAAGGTCGAGTTCGTTTGCGGCAATAATAGCGTCACTGTTTTCGATCAGTGCGTCTGCCACGCTCAGCAGAGCCTTGTTTTTTAATTCGCCCGCGGTGAGAAGTATGCGGGCGGCAGTCTTGGCGTTTGCGCCGATTTTTTCGAGTTCGGTCATATAATTCACCTTGCCTTTTATCGTATAAATAGTATTTTTGGGGGATATTACCTTGATTTGAACACCGTTCCTATCCTCTGTCCCTCCAGCAGGTCGTACAGTCTCTTCGGGTTTTCGCCGTTCAGAACGCAGACATCTATTCCCGCCTGCGTTGCAATTTCCGCTGCGATGATCTTTGTTCGCATACCGCCCGTACCTCGGCTGGAGCCTGTACCGCCGGCCATTATGCGGATCTCGTCGGTGATCTCATCTACAACATCTATCTTTTCCGCGTTTGGGTTTTCCCTCGGGTTCGAGGTGTACAGTCCGTCAATGTCTGTCAGAATTATCAGCAGATCCGCATTCACGATCTCGGCAACCGTTGCCGAAAGTCTGTCGTTATCGCCGAAGTTATCGCCGTCCAGCTCGTCGATCGCTACAGTGTCGTTCTCGTTAACGATCGGGATAATACCCATATCGAGCAGCGCATCGATCGTGTTGATAACATTCTGCTTTTTCTGGTCTGTATCAACGGCGAATTTTGTGAGCAGTATCTGCGCAATGTTGTGATTGTATTCACCGAAAAACTTGTCATAAATAAACATCAGCTCGCACTGTCCGACTGCCGCAACTGCCTGCTTGTTCTT
>CACZCM010000006.1 GCA_902779615.1 uncultured Ruminococcus sp.
TGCAAGGGCAAGAAGCTCTACGACAAGCGTGCGGACATGGCGGAGCGTTCCGCAAAGCGTGACATCGAGCGCACCATCAAGGAACAAAATCGGTAACACACACGGGGGTGTAAAGGCTTCGACGGGGATTGCGAGCCTTGGTAAGCGAGCAGCGGTGCGGAACCGCTATAAAAGCCGCACTTAAAAAACAAACGACAACGATACAGTTGCATTAGCAGCCTGAGTGCTGCTCGTCCTGCCTGAGAGTACCACGGCTCAGGCAAGGGCGTCGATCAGTGGTGAACGCATTCGGGCATACTCCTTTAACCCGTCTGTGTATTAAAGGATACCTTCCTCATAAGCCCGTCATCGGGCGTTTGCGGGAGGGAATCTCAAAACGATGACTACGCTCGTAGAAAGCCTTGGCAACGGGTTTTCGGACAGGGGTTCGATTCCCCTCACCTCCACCAAAAGTACCTTACTCGAATGCTTATGATAAGCAATGATTCGAGTAAGGCTTTTTTTATTTAAATCAAAACATATGCAGCGAGATAACCGTCAGCAAAGGGACAAAAGCTTTCAATTAATAGTTTTTAACTCGTTCGAAAGCTGCGCTGACTTTACATCTTTGTATTTACAACCGCTTCGTTTTTTGATATAATATATTTGTAAGATCCTTTTATCGTAAATTACAGAAAGAAGGTATGTTATGAATAGTGTTTATTTTATCAAATACTGTGCTGCTGCGCTGTCGGTTGTCATTGCGGCAGGATCTGCGTTTGCCGTAAATACAAATGCCTCAGATCGGCGTTCACTCAGCGCGAACAAGCTGTCGGCTGCTCCCGTTTACGCTTCGGGCGCATATGAGGAGTTCTCCCGCAGCGACCCGTCATTCCATGAAGACGATGTAAGCATCAGCGATACTGTCGGCGAAGAGAATGGTTCCGCTCCGCTTTCTTCCTATTATATCGCGCCATCCGCTGCGCCTGACGGGCCTGTGGAAAGCAATGATCTTCCCTCATCATATAAAACCGAAACTACCGGTATTCGCGAGCAAGGCTCATACAACACCTGCTGGGCCTTTTCGGGTATCGGCGCACTCGAAGCCCGCCTCTCGAGAGAGGGGAGAGGCAGCCACGACTTCTCGGAGCAGCACCTGACTTGGTGGGCGTCGAAGGATTATAACATCGATGGGATCGGTTGGCTGTGTCCGAGCCTTTCATATGGCGGATACTCCATGATTTCTGCGGGGTACTTTGCTTCATGGCAAGGTCCGAAAACCGAAGAGGATATCCCATACCTTCTCAGCGGAAATAATCAGCCTCCCGAAAATATGGATTCCACCGACACTCCTTTTGGCGTTACCGGTATCATGTATGTTGACAACGACATAGAATCCGTAAAGCACGCTGTCTACAAATACGGCGGAGTCGCAACCTCGTACAATAACGGCTCGGGATACGGCGCCAACAGATCAAACTATTACCAAAACGGCGACGCTTCTTATTTCTCGGGTCATGCGATCACCATAATTGGATGGGACGATTATTATTCAAAAGAGAATTTTAAAGAAAACAATCAGCCTCCGTTTGACGGAGCATGGCTCGTCAAAAACAGCTGGGGTGAAAGCAAGGGCGATAACGGATACACCTGGATATCGTACTACGACAAGTACGTTCTTGACACTCAGCTTTGGGGTGAGAATCTTGCCATCACGAACGTCCGCACAATGAACGAATATGACAAGCTGTATCAAAACGAGAAATACGGCGCAACGTTTTTTACCTATGTTTCCGACAACAACACGGGCGTAACACTTCCCGACGTTACATTTGCAAACATATTTAATTTTGACAGCGAGCACAAGTATCTTCAGAAAGTGATATTTGAAACTCACTGCGAAGGCGCAAAATACACCGTGTATTATATTCCTCTCCAAAACGGAAGACCTGTGACCGACCGCAGTGAATGGCAGACTTTGGCAAGCAGCATTATACCGTATGCCGGATATATCGGTGTTGATGTTTCGGGCAAGATAGAGGTTAGCGGCAAGGCGGCTATCGCAGTCGAGATCGATGCTTCAAATCTCGAAAACGCCGAAGCGCAGATGGGTGTTGACGAGTGGCTCATCAACAGCAGCGGAGATTATGTATTTATGCCGAAGCAGCGCCGAAATCAGAGCTTTGTTATCAACGGCGACGACGTTTACGATCTTGTAGACATTTATGCTGCAAATGACGATTCTACCGGCGGTACGCTAGTCATAAAAGCGATAGCGGGCAGCGATGTTGTCGGCGATGCAGATGACGACTCGGCTGTGACCGCGTCGGACGCTTTAACAGTACTTCGAAAATCGGTCGGCTTAGGGGAGATGACGGATCTCCAAATAAAGAACACCGACGTAAACTACGATAACTCCATCACTGCAACGGACGCATTGATGATACTGAGAAAATCGGTAGGACTGTTAGAGGAGTTCTGATCTGATTAATTGCGCTATTAAAAACAGAATTCGCACCCTGCGGTTTTTCGAACAGTATTCCTGAAAAACCGACTGTGCATTATGGGTATTCGATTTAATCAGTGTCTGAGTAATAGTATAACAGGTAGATTTAATAACAAAAAATGGCAGGGCTTATCGTCCTGCCATTTTTATTTCTAAAGCTATTATTCAGAACCACACTCAACATCAACAGCAAAGCCAAGAACAATTTGTAATAATTCTCTGTTACGACTTTGCGTGCTGCTCCCCTGGATGTGAAATCAGACAATACTGTTGAACCGTATCCAAAAGCGTGGGCGCTGTTGCATAACCTTCCTTACCATCGTTTTTGCAATAATCAACCTGTTGTGCTATTAAAGTCTGTTAATAACAAGTTTATTGCATTATGCCTATTTTCCGAAACGGCCGTAGGTGGTTCGTTTGTACATTTGAAGGTCGAGATCGTATGAGATATCACAGAATCCCGACGCCTTCATTATGTCCGCAGTCGCTTCGTGCTCGTCCTCGCCCGTTTCATAGACAAGCCAGCCGTTAGGCTTGATTTTTGCCGCCCATCTTTCGGTTATTATGCGATAAAAATCAAGGCCGTCTTTACCTCCGTCGAGAGCCATTCTCGGTTCATAAGAAAGCTCACGCTGGAGAGTGTCTATCTGATTCGATATGATATAAGGCGGGTTCGAAACGATCATATCAAAGCTGCCGTCGGCAAATTTTTCTGCGTCTGTCGAAACATCGCCTTTGACGATCGTTATTTCCGCTCCGTTTCTCTCGGCGTTTCTCTTCAAATATCCCAGCGCGTCCTCTGAAAGCTCCAACGCCGTTACCTGCGCCTGCGGCATCATCTTTTTCAGCGATATCGCAATCGCTCCGCTGCCCGAGCACAAGTCGATCACTCTTGGAGCTTCTCTGCCGTTAAGCAGCTTCAGCGCGCGTAACACTGTCGTTTCGGTGTCATCACGGGGGATCAGAACTCCTTCGCCGACATAAAAATCATATCCCATAAAATTCCATGTGCCCATGATATACTGAAGAGGTCTGCCCGATGCGCGTTCGTCTATACAGTCAAAAAAACGGCGGCAAAGTCCGCTGTCAGCGGGTCTGTCGCCGTGAAGTATCAGCGCGGTGCGATCGGCGCCGAATATATTTTCCGTCAAATATAAAGCATCGACCTCGGCATCGGGAACTCCTGCTCCCTCAAGTGTCGCTTCGCCCCTTCTGTATACTTCGTTAAGTGTGAGATTTTCCATGTCAGATCCTGTCCTCGCCGTTTTCGGGAATGACCGGCTTGATCGCTGCTATCGCTATTTCTATCATGCTGTCGTCAGGCTCGATCGTCGTTATTCTCTGCGCCGCAAGCCCCGGCGCTGCAACTATTCGTGTGAATACATTGTCGTATTTTGCGCACAGCTTTATAAGCTCATAGCCCACGCCGCATGATACGGGAAGCAGCAATAACTTTATCAGCGTTCTCAGCAGCGGATTTTTCGCTGTTATGAATAATCCGATAATAATGCCTACCAGAAGCATGATTATCATGAAGCTGGTTCCGCACCTTGGGTGGAATCGCTTGTATTTTCTCACGTTTTCAACCGTCAGCTCCTCAAGATTCTCATAGCAGAAGATCGTTTTGTGTTCCGCTCCGTGATACATAAACGTCCTTTTCATATCGGGTGTTCTTGAGATAATAATAATGTATCCGAGGAATATAATGATTTTTAACAATCCCTCAAATACGCTGCGCCACATTGTTCCCTTGTCAAGAGCAGGCTGCACCTTTGCCAGCAGATTGAAGATCACCGTCGGAACAGCAAAAAACAGCAGAACGGCAAGCCCCACGCCGAGTATCGAGGCAAGTGTCATGATGACTCCGAACAGCTTGTCACCAAGCTTGTCCTCGAGCCATGCCTCAAACTTCGAAGGCTCCTCGTTCTCCTCGTCTGTTCCTTCGACCGACTTTTCGGCGGACAGCATCAAACACTTCATGCTCAGGCGCATCGAGTCGATCATCGTAACAGTGCCCCTGATAAACGGCAGCTGCAGGAACTTGCTCTTGCTTGCGAGTGATTGAAATGCGATATCCTCGGTGTAGATCGATTTATCAGCCATTCTCACCGCTACCGTTGTGCGCTGCGGGCCTCTCATCATAATGCCTTCGATGAGAGCCGATCCTCCTATGGACGTTTTTATTTTCGTGTTTTCCGCCATTGACTAACCATTTCCTTTCATTTTGTGATGCCGATCTGTTGTCATGACTGACTCAAAGCCCGGGCGGCGAAAAAAACTCCCCGCCGCCGTCACAGCATTTTTTCATCGTCCCTATCGAGAACCGGTATGGTGATCGTTACCGTTGTTCCGACGTCCTCCTTGCTCTCGATCTGAAGGCTTCCTTTGTGGAGAGTCATTATTTCGTCGGCGACCGCAAGCCCGATGCCGCTGCCCCGAACAGTTTTATTCGCCTTGAAGAACTTCTCCTTTATTCTCGGAAGATCCTTTTCGTTTATTCCGCAGCCTGTGTCGCTGATAACGACATTTATCTTCTCGTCTTCACTGCGGACCTCGATCCCGATGACACCGCCTACAGGCGTGTATTTCAGCGCATTGTCTATTATGTTTATGAACACCTGTCTGAGTCGGTTTCTGTCGGCAAGTACAGGCGGCAGCGACTCCGGCTCGTCATATACAAAATGCTTTTTCTCTTTTGCGGCGCGTTCCCTGAGCATATATACCGCTTCGCCAAGCTCCGCAAGCAGGTCGGTCTTATCCATTGCAAGCACCATTCGTCCGCTCTGGATCCTCGAGAAATCGAGCAGCTCCTCGACCATTCCCGTCAGCCTTTCGGACTCGTTGATGATGATCCCCAGCCCCTTGCTCAGCGTTTCGCTGTCAGGCTCGCCTACCGACATGGTTTCAGCCCAGCCTTTGATCGCCGTCAGCGGTGTGCGAAGCTCATGCGATACCGACGATATAAAGTCGTTCTTCATGCTGTCGGCAGCCTTTATTTCCTCCGACATATGGTTGATCGAATCTGTCAGTTCGCCGATCTCATCGTCATACATTTTTTCGACTCGAGTTTCCATATCGCCTTGGGCGATTCTATGCGCGGTTGCCCGCAGCTCCCTGACAGGCTTGACGATCGTATTCATAAACAGCAGAGTTGGAGCGGCAAACGACGCAAGCAGCAGCAGCGCCGCCGCAAGGAAAAGAAAGATCCACTTCATTACCTTCTTGTCGACCGCATCCAGCGGCTTAAAATATCGGATAAGATCAGCGTCGCCGCCTTCAGGGAGCGACACCGTATATGTCATCAGCTTTTCGCCGCCCTCTCCCGAGTCGGTTCGGAATTTGGGACGGTCGTCACTTTCCCTGTTTGCAGAGGGGAGAGCGAGCGCATCTCCGTTTTGGGGCACGCCGCCCGACAAGCATATCACATTCCCGTCTTCCGAGAAAACGGCAGTGTCCAGCGACTCCTTTTTTTCGATGCGCTGAACATAGGCAGTCAGCCACTCCCGTTCGCTGCCGTTTTCAAGCGCGTGGGAATACTGCTCCGCGGCATCGCTGCCAAGCTCCTCAAGATCTGCCTTTACGTTTTCATAATAATATGTTCTGACAGCAAAAGCTGCGCCGATCACCGTCAGCACCAGTAAGATCACACTGATACTGAGATAATTGAATATCCATCTTTTAACAATACTTTTTCCCAAAAAATGCCTCCGTATTTGAATATATGTTGAATTCTGCTTTTGATCGGGTATCTGAAAACTTTTTACGCAGATCAAAAGCAGTAAAGCGCATCTTAGTATGCGGTAATAATTATCTTGTTGTGCCTGCCCAATGTAATTAATTAAGGTTCGATAGAGCACAGCATAAAGTTTTCGCCAAGCCTTTTTCAAAAGGCTTGCAGGGTGCAGGGGTGCGGGTCTCCGGCTGGGAGCCGTCCCCGACGGGGGAGACCTCTGCGCACGTGATCACCGACCGAACCGGTTGGGAACCGTCCCCGACGGCAGGTGAGACCGGAGTCCCTGCCTGCCAGAGGCGTATCTTCGGCGAACAAAGGCTTGCGCCGGGTTTATTCGTGTTATTACTGCACAACAAATAAAAACATTTCAAAAACCGTACTCAGGCGTCCCACTTGTAGCCAAGACCCCAGACGGTCACTATGTACTTCGGGTTGGACGGCTCGTCCTCGACCTTCATTCTCAGGCGTCTGATGTTTACGTCAACGATCTTTTCTTCTCCGACATACGCAACGCCCCATACATGATTCAAGATGTTCACTCTGTCAAGAGCCTTGCCCGGATTCGAGAAGAAATACTCCATGATCTGAAACTCTACCTGCGTCAGCTCGATCGTCTTGCCGTTTTTCAGAAGAGTCCTGTTTCTCAGATTAAGAACAAAATCGCCCGATTTTATCTCTTCTTTGAAGTTGCTTTCTATATTTGCTTTTGCAAGCGACACCCTCCTGTAAAGAGCGTCAACTCTCGCAACAAGTTCCGACGGGGAAAACGGCTTTGTAACGTAATCGTCTGCGCCCAGCATCAGACCCGTCACCTTGTCCATCTCCTGCGTGCGCGCCGTCAGCATGATGATCCCGATACCGCCGTTTCTCGCTCTCAGTTCCTTACACACGGCAAATCCGTCGCGGCTGCCCGGCATCATTACGTCAAGTATCGCTACGTCAAGATCGCCGTTGTTCTCGTCGTATTTTTCGATCGCTTCGTCGCCGTTTTCCGCCTCTATCACGTCGTAACCGGCGCGGGTAAGATTAATCACCACGAAGTCGCGAATAGCCGCCTCGTCCTCGCATACCAGTATTTTTTTCATAGCTATATTCTCCTTTTGAAGGTATATATATTCCCAAACGCACCGCCCGGAATAATGCGGCGGGAGCGCTTTATGATCTGTGGTTTATTTTTGGTTCACCTTGACCGCACGGCAGTAATTTATTTTTATACCCTGCTCGCTGAACATGATCTCGTGCTCGGTCAGGATATTCCCTTCAACGCTGCTGTTGTGCAGATCGTATGTTTTGAACACAACGTCAAATCCCGACTGACCAAAATATTCAAGACTGTCTTCGAAGAGCGGAAGATCGTCGGTCTTGAAGCGTATCTCTCCGCCCTCGGGCAGCAGCTGCCAATATTTTTGAAGCTTATTCGGATATGTCAGCCTGCGTTTTTTGTGTTTCGGTTTTGGCCATGGATTGCAGAAATTTATGTAGATACGCTGCACATTGTCTTCAGGCGAGAGGATCTTCTCCAGATGCTCGACATTATATGCCGTCAGCATGATGTTGGAGATTTCACGTCCGTTTTTCTCGTACAGCGCAGATATATTTCGTCTGGCATTGCCCAGCATATCGCTTTTTATGTCGAGAGCAAGAATATTCACGCCCTCGTTTCGGATACCCAACTCTGCTGCAAACGTTCCTTTTCCGCAGCCAAGCTCCACATAAAACGGCTGATCCTTCGAATAGCAGTCAGCCCACGAACCGATACGGCTTTCGGGCGATCTCTCAAAATAAGGACACACCTCAAGCTCGGGTCTTGCCCACTTTTTTCTTCTGATTCTCAAAATATATCCCTCACTGAATACTCACTGAATATAGAACTCCGGTTAATGAATAAAAATTTGTAAATTGTGATTACATTATTCAAAAACGGATTAACGTCTATTTACACTTATTAGTAATTATATCAAACAAACCTTACATTATATTTCGTTATTAGAATTAAAAATAAAGATTTGTAACATTTGATTAATAAAATGAAACATAACGTTCGTAGCGGCGCCAACAGACTCTAAAAGCTCTGCTTTCAACAAGCAAAGACAAGCGGCAGGCTCCTCTGCGGTTATATCGCCCTGCGTTACGCAGTTAATGGAGAGCGAAAACAAAATTTAAAAAATTTGAAAATAAATAAAGGTATTATGCGAATTTTTGCGTATATATAAATACAAGGAATATTAATATTTTATGGGAGGCTGAGAAATGGCATTACCTGACAGCTTCCTGCGTGAGATCCACGACAGGAATGATATTGTGTCAGTGATTTCAGGGTACGTTAATTTGAAACAGCGAGGGCGAACTCGTGTGGGTGTATGTCCTTTTCACAGCGAGAAAACGCCGTCCTTCACTGTGTATCCCGAAACGCAGTCGTTTTATTGCTACGGCTGCGGCGTCGGGGGAGATGTGATAACCTTCACAATGAAGATGGACAACCTCGATTATATCGACGCAGTGAAAGAGCTTGCGCAGCGCAGCGGGATGAGTATGCCCGAATATGACGAGGACAAAAGCGGGATTGCCCGCGAGATAAAGCGCACGGTGCTTGAAGCAAATAAAGAAGCGGCGAGGTTCTTTTATCGGTCGCTGTATTCGCCAGAGGGCAGGGCGGGACTTCAATACTTCAAGAACGACAGGCGCCTGAGCGACGCCACGATACGTTCGTTCGGTTTGGGTTATGCGCCCGCTTCAGGCTCGGCGCTGACCGATCACCTTATAAAAGAGAAGGGCTTTCGCGCTGCAGACCTCGTAACGGCGAATCTGACCGTTTTAAGCCGCAGCGGGCGATATATTGACAGGTTTCGAGATCGGGTCATGTTCCCGATCATTGATGTGAGAGGGAATGTCATCGCTTTTGGAGGAAGGATCATGTCGGACGAAAAGCCCAAATATCTCAATACGTCCGATACGCCCGTCTACAAAAAGACATACAATTTTTTTGCGCTTAATCTTGCAAAAAAATCCAAGGCGGATCATTTTATCCTGTGCGAGGGCTACATGGACTGCATAGCGCTTTATCAGGCGGGATTTGATAATGTTCTGGCGGGGCTTGGAACTGCGCTGACGGAACAGCAGGTGAAGCTGTTCAAGCGATACCGCAGCAAGGCGGTTTTATGCTACGACTCCGATGAAGCCGGGCAGAAAGCGGCAATGAGGGCGATAATGATGTTCGATAAACAGGACATGAATACGTTCGTGATAAAGGTTCCCGACGGCAAAGACCCCGACGAATATCTGAAGCACCACGGCGCAAACGGGTTCGTTCGCTTCAAGGCGCTTGTTGACAAGGCCGACAACGAGGTGGATTATTTCTTCGGCACACTGAGCGAGAAGTACAATTATCAGACCGTTGAGGGCAAGATCTATGCGCTCAATGAAGCGGCGAGATTTCTGGCAGAGCTGTCCAGTCCGCTGAAGCGTGATGTGTATGCAGGACGGCTGAGCGAGCAGCTTGACGTCAGCAAGGAATCGCTTGAGGAGATAATTACAAAGGTCCGGCGAGAGATCGATATCAGAAACGAGGCAGACGCAGAAAGGCAGCAGGAGCGTGCCGAACAAAGCAGAATGCATCTCTATATTCCCGAGTCGATCGACCCTGCGCTGATACATGCAAAATCAAAGCGCGCAGAGAAAGCAGAGGAGTCGCTCATCGCCTGTCTGCTGACGCAGCCCGAGCTGTACTCCGCAGTAAAAAATACGATACGAGCAGAAAACTTTACAATGCCGCTTGCGTCGAAGGTCTATAAGGAGATAACACAGAGAGCCGAGGCAGGACGCAGCTGCAGGCTATACGACCTGACGAATGCGTTTTCGGAAGATGAATATAACCAGCTTTCGAGAATTCTTGGAGAATACAGCGAAAAATCGCTGAGGGTGACGGCGGAAACGTGTCTTGCTTATGCCGAAGCGATCTTGGAGGAGGGCGAAAAACGCACTCCGCAGGAGCTGGCGCAGGAGAGCGATGAAAACGTAATGGAGAAGTTCAGGGAATTGAAGGCGCGAAAGAAAAGGAAAAGATCCGCAGACGAATAACGAAAACGAGCCGTTGAAGCGGCGTTTGTGGTTTTCGCTGCAAATTTGCTGCGGCAAAGATAATGCTCCCGAATTGGGATATACTAAAAAGAGAGGAATTTATTATGGCTGTATCAACAACACCGGACAAGAAAACTATACTCAAGGAGCTGGCTGAAAGAGGAAAGCTCAAGGGCAGTCTCACGAATAAAGAAATTCTTGACGCAATGGGCGAGATCGACTTTGATCCCGAACAGCTTGAAAAATTCTACGATTCGCTTGAGGCGGCGGGAGTCGACGTTATCGACGATTTTGATGACAATCAGTTCGACAATATAGAGCACGAGCTTGCAGCAAGCGGCGAAACGACGTCGTCCGACATGGGGGACGGGTCGATTGCGATCGACGACCCTGTAAAGGTCTATCTGAAGGAGATCGGTAAGGTTCCGCTCCTGACTTCGGAAGAGGAGGTCGATCTTGCGATCAGGATCAAGGAGGGCGATTCGGCAGCGAAAAAGCGGCTGTCTGAAGCGAATCTGCGGCTTGTTGTCAGCATCGCAAAGAGATATCTCGGCAGGGGAATGCAGTTCCTCGATCTTATACAGGAGGGCAACCTGGGACTTATCAAGGCTGTCGAAAAATTTGATTATACAAAGGGATTCAAGTTTTCTACATATGCAACGTGGTGGATACGTCAGGCGATCACAAGGGCAATAGCCGATCAGGCGAGGACGATAAGGATACCCGTTCATATGGTTGAAACGATAAACAAGGTGAAGAAGGTGTCGTCACAGCTTCTTCATATTAACGGACACGAACCGTCGGCGGAGGAGATAGCCGAAGAGCTTGATATGCCCGTTGACAGGGTTCGCGATATAATGAGAGTGGCTCAGGAGCCTGTTTCTCTGGAAACCCCGATCGGCGAAGAGGAGGATTCGCATCTGGGCGATTTTATCCCCGATGACGACGCGCCGGCTCCCGCAGATGCCGCAAGCCACACAATGCTGAAGGAGCAGCTGGCGGAGGTGCTGAGCACGCTTACTCCGAGAGAAGAAAAGGTGCTTATCCTCAGATTCGGTCTTGATGACGGGCGATCAAGAACGCTCGAAGAGGTAGGAAGAGAATTCAGGGTCACAAGAGAAAGAATCCGTCAAATTGAGGCGAAAGCGCTCCGAAAGCTCCGTCACCCGACACGGAGTAAGCGCCTGAAGGACTTTTTGGATTAAAGGCGGATCTTACGCAAGATCCGCAGCGAACCTCTTCGCTTATCCGGCGGAAGAATAGATTTGATTTGCAGCGACAACTATCGTTTCAAATAAAGCCGGGCGGGATTTGTCTGCCAATGTCATTAATTTAAGGTTCGATAGAGCACGTCATAAAGCTTTAGCCAAGCCTTTTGAGGGGAACTAACGGGTTGCATCAAAGCACTCTCGCCGCCTCAAGGCGATGCTAAAGTCTGAAGTCAATGACATTGTTTGACTGTAGGCGCCCGCCTGCCTTATTAAGCTGCTGCAGGAGGTGCGACTATGTGAAAACATATGAGCAAACTGAAAAAATGCTTGATATAATAGTAGACGCCGTTCCGACTGCACTTTTTGAGGGGCTTAGCGGCGGGGTGATCCTTTCGGAGAAAATAAAGCTGCACCCTGCGTCCGCCGAAAGGCCGCTGTTCGTTATGGGGGAGTATCAGCGCAGCACGTTGGGCAACTGTATTGTTATTTATTACGGTTCGTTCAACGTTGTTCACGGATATCTTGACGATGACGCATATTACGAAAAGCTCCGTCACACATTTGCTCACGAGCTTCGCCATCATATGGAGTTTCGCTCGGGAGTAAAGGATCTGGAACGCTTCGACGAGGAACGTTACAGCCGATACGTGCTCGGAATGGATATTTCAAGCTTTCATGAACCGCCGATATAGACATATTTCAGGTGTATGATAAGCAGTGATTTGTTAATTAAAATTTAACAAAATGCTTGACATTTTCCAAATAATAGTTTATAATCAAAACGGTGAACGTATTATTTCGTTCTGAGTACATTTGTTTTTAAAGAAAAGAAACGCAGCAAGGCATATGTCCTCCTGCGGAAGATCAAGAAAGAAGGTTATTCCTATGGCAAAGGCAAAGGCAACATCCAAGAAGGCTGCTACAACTAAGGCTGCTACAAAAACCGTTAAGGAAGAAGCTGCTGTTAAGGCTGTCGAGGTTAAGGAAGAAGTAAAGGCGCCTGCAAAGGCTGCCGAGCCGAAGAAGGCTGAAACAAAGAAGGCTGAGCCGAAGAAAGCTGAGCCGAAGAAGGCTGAGGCTAAGGCAGAGGTCAAGGCGGAGCCTGTAAAGGAAGAAACTAAGGCACCCGCAAAGGCTGCTCCTGCAAAGAAGGCACCCACAAAGGCAAAGGCTGAAACTAAGGTAGACGTAGTTCTTCAGTTTGCAGGCGGCGAAGAGGCTGTTGCAGATATCATTGAGAACGTTAAGAAGGTTCTTGAGGGCAATGGAGTTAAGGACGTTAAGGATCTGAAGATCTTCGTAAAGCCCGAAGACAAGAAGGCATACTTTGTTGCCGACGGTGTTGAAGGTGACATGGACGTTAACTTCTGATCTCCATAAAACACAGATCCAAAACGGACAGCTTTTGCGGCTGTCCGTTTTTTGCAATATTGGCAGCGGAATAATTTCGGTATCGCCAATCTTTGACAATAATCGCTGCTGATTTTGTGTATAATTCACAATAATAGATGAAATATTTGTATATTCGGTGAATAGTTTTTTTTATGGGAATATGGTATAATAGCATTGTAAGAAGTACACATATTTGGAAGCGCAATGAAGATTGTGTAGAAATTTCATTGAAATGAGATGATGACGATGTACTATGTTGGTATAGATCTGGGCGGCACAAATATTGTTGCAGGCGTTGTTGACGATCAGTTCAATATTATAGCAAAGGCTGATGCGAAGACCGCAGTGCCGCGCCCCGAAAGCGAAATATGTGATTCTATGGCAGCTGTTACAATGGCTGCTTTGGCGAAAGCGGAGCTGTCGCTCGAAGATATTGAATGGGTAGGTATCGGAGTGCCGGGCGCAGTTGATCCCGATACAGGTATAATCGAGTATTCCGCTAATTTCGGTTTCCATAACTGGAAGATCGTGAAGATGATGGAGGAAAGACTCGGCAAGAGAGTTCTCATTGAAAACGACGCAAACGCTGCGGCTTACGGTGAGTATCTTGCAGGCGCCGCAAAGGGCAGCACGAACGCTGTTGCTATTACTCTCGGAACAGGCGTAGGCGGCGGAATTATCATAGACGGCAAGATCTACAGCGGCTCCAACAAAGCAGGTGCAGAGCTTGGTCATATGGTAATAGTTCATGGCGGACGCCAGTGCAACTGCGGCAGAAAAGGCTGTTGGGAGGCGTACGCATCTGCTACCGGACTCATTAACTTGACGAAGGAGGCCATCGAAAAAGAGAACCCGCTGCAGTCTTACATGCTCAAGTCGGTAAACGGCGATGTAAATAAAGTTAACGGAATCACGGCTTTCAACGCAATGCGTGCGGGCGACAAGATCGGCACAGCTGTTGTCAAGGACTATATTGGCTACCTTGCAACGGGTATAGTTAATGTAATAAATATTTTTCAGCCTGATGTCCTTTGCATCGGCGGCGGTATCAGCAAGGAAGGCGACAATCTTATCGTGCCTCTTATGAAGATAGTCGAGAAGGAGCGCTATACAAAACACAATGACAAGCAAACGCTCGTGTGCACGGCGAAGCTTGGAAACGATGCCGGAGTTATCGGCGCAGCGCTTTTGGGCAATCTTGCATAAGCTTATACAATTGAATATTTTGAATGTATTACTTCTATATAGAAGCTGATATATTGTAAATGCACCTGCGAAACGCACCACACAAGGGAGTTTATTCTCCTTGTTTCGCAGGTGTTTTTTCAATTGCGCGCTTTAATTTTACGGTTGAGTGTTTTTTATGCACGCGTGCCCGGTGACCACCTGAACAGAAAATTTTGCGGTGCGAGTGTTATCTTACGATTAAAGTAAAGTCCGCCGGAACCTGCCTGTCAGCGCATGCCGACCGTCCATACTTTGCTAAAACAGTTAGCTGCTCCCGCGTTTGCAGCTTGGTGTTAATACGGTTTATTTTAGACACTTAATCCCGCACGATTGGTCTGTTATACCTTTCGTGCGGGATCGCTTTATGTTTTATGTAGGTTTATATTGTTAGTCTGGCATGTGGGATTCGAAGTGAATAATAGCATCATCGCTAATGCTGGAATCATACTTGCTTATATCGTTCCACTGCTGTATTGTTCCGGTGAAATATACATCTTTAAGGGGGCACCACATAAATGCAGAGTCGCCGATTGAAGTAACGCTTGAAGGTATCTCGACTTTCGTCAAGCCGCAGCTATTATCAAATGCGTTAGAACAAATTCCGGTAACACCATCTGAAATTATTACTTTTTGAAGTGCTTGACAATCACAGAAAGCAGAAGAACCAACATTAGTAACATTGCCCGGAATTACTATACTTTTTAATGCGCTGCAACCTTCAAACGCGCCATCAAGGATACTCGTTACACTATCGGGAATCACAATATTATTCAGCGAACTGCACCTGCTAAACGCACCATATCCGATTCTTGTTACGGTGTTGCGAATTACTACATTTTTCAGCGAAGTGCATTCTGCGAAAGCTCTATTATCAATATTTGTTACACCCTTGGGAATTGTTACGCTTGTAAGATTCTGACAGCCATAAAATGTTTCGGCGCTGATTTTCGTAACGCTGTCCGGGATTTCTATGCTTCTAAGATTTAGGCACCCATTAAAAGCATACTCGCCGATTGCAACAACAGAGTTCGGAATCACAATCCTTGTTAAGCCTGTGCAGTTCTCAAATGCACCGTCAGCAATTCTTATAACGCCGCTTGGAATCACAATTTGTGAAAGAGAAGAACAATCCTTGAAAGTACTGGATTTGATTGTCGTAAGATTGCTCGGAAGTGATACGCTTGACAAACTAAAACAGCCTGAAAATGCGTCTTCACCAATACTTACAACGCTATTAGGTATAGTGATTGTAGGAAGATTATCACAATTTACGAATGCCCAATTTCCAATACTTGTAACGCTGTCAGGAATGCTAACGCTTGTCAAGTTTTCAAAGGAGTCAAAAATATATGCACCAATGCTTTTAACTCCGTCCTCGATCACACATTTGGTAATAATGTTTTTGACATCATCGTTCATATATATATAGCTATCTATATCACCTGTACCAAAAATGTAAATTGTACCGCTGAGATGAACCTCAAATTCCACATTTTCGCCGCAGGTTCCCGAAGCAACGATCGCTGTTGTATCTAAAGTGTGCGGTGTAGTGTTATCTACAACATCTACATCAAATGTTTTTGTTGCCGTTGCGCCTGCCGCGTCTGTTACAACTACTTTAATGTTATAGGGAACCGCTGTACCGGGTTTAACGGTAGTCGAAGTAACGGTGTTTGCAACATTCTTCTTCGACCAATCGGTCTTCGAAGCTTGCTTGAAATAATACTCGTATTTGTACGGAGTTACGCCGCCCGTTGCCGCGCCGGTGATGTTAATTGTTTCGCCAAGGTTGATCGAGCTCGACGCGGTCGATGTGTTCACAAGCGGTGCTGCCGCCGGATTTACTGTTACATCGAATGTCTTCTCGGATTTTGCGCCTGCTGCGTCGGTTACAACTACTTTAACGTTGTACGGAACCGCTGCACCGGGTTTAACGGTAGTCGAAGTAACTGTGTTTGCAACATTTTTCTTCGACCACGCCGATTGAGAAGCCTGCTTAAAATAATACTCATACTTATAAGGTGATGTGCCGCCCGAAGCCGAACCCGTAATATTGATCGTATTTCCGAGAGTAATCGAGCTTGACGCGGTCGATGTGTTCGTCAAATTTGAAGTGACCGAAACATTGAAAAACTTCTCGATCATTACGCCCTTTGAATCTGTTACAACTACTTTAACGTTGTACGGAACTGCCGCGCCGGGCTTAACGGTAGTCGAGGTAACTGTATTTGCAACATTCTTCTTTGACCATTCCGAATAAGAAGCCTGCTTGAAGTAATATTCATACTTATAGGGAGCGGTGCCGCCCGAAGCCGAACCCGTAATGTTGATCGTTTCACCGAGTCTGATCGATGTTGATGCGGTTGACGTATTAGTCAATGTCGCCATAACGTTTACATTGTAATAATTCTCGCTCTTTGCGCCCTCCGCGTCGATTACAACAACTTTGATGTTGTAGGGAACAGCTGAGGAGGGTTTTACCGTCGTTGAAGAAACCGTATTTGCAACGTTTTTCTTCGTCCAACCGCTCTGTGCAGCTTGTTTGAAATAGTATGAAAATTTGTAGGGCGATGTGCCGCCGGTTGCTGATCCGGTGATGTTGATCGTCTCGCCAAGCGTGATCGAACTTGAAACCGTGGAAGTATTCGTAAGCACCGTGTCTGCATACGCAGTAAACGACATGCCGAAACACGAGAACACAAGCACGATCATCAGGACGATCAGGGTCACACGAAAAGTTCGTTTTGTCATGAAAATCTTTCCTTTCATTTTTAATTGACAAATAAATCATTGCCAATAATATTGTAACTCACATGACAAAAAATAACAATTCGGTTAATCGCTAAAAAAAACGAATTTTTTTGTGCATGCTGCATAAAAGCTCTTTTCTCCAAAGATTAAGAACCATATATGTGATATCATTGCTTATTCAAACTTTTCCACAAGGTTAAACAACTGCAAAAAAAACCGCACAAAGAAACCTTTGCGCGGTGAATTTGCGTATTGTACCGAAGCGGTAAAATTATCTCTTCGAGAACTGCGGAGCACGGCGAGCTGCCTTCAAACCGTACTTCTTTCTTTCCTTCATTCTCGGGTCACGAGTGAGGAAGCCTGCCTTCTTGAGAGCGCCTCTGAGGTTCTCGGAATCATACTGAAGGAGCGCTCTTGAAATACCGTGACGAATTGCGCCAGCCTGGCCTGTAACGCCGCCGCCTGCAACTCTGCATACAACGTCGAACTTGTCGGCTGTATCTGTAAGGTTGAGAGGCTGTCTTACAATTACCTTGAGTGTTTCAAGACCAAAATAATCATCGATATCTCTGTCGTTGATCGTGATCTTGCCTGTGCCCTTGTAGATTCTTACTCTTGCTACCGAGCTTTTTCTTCTGCCTGTGCCGTAGAAATAATTAGAATTATCGTACATTGTATAGTCCTCCTCTCTTAATTACAGCTCAAAAGCTTCGGGCTTCTGTGCTGCGTGTGTGTGCTCTGCACCTGCAAACAGACGGAGTCTGAGAAGTGCATCTCTGCCGATGGAGTTGCTAGGGATCATGCCCTTAACTGCAAGCTCCATTGCCTTTGTCGGCTTTGTAGCCATAAGTGTATCGTAGCGAGTTTCTTTGAGGTGACCAACGTAACCTGTGTGACGCTGCCACTTCTTCTGAGTAAGCTTGCTGCCCGTAAGCAGAACTTTCTCGCAGTTGATGATAATTACATGGTCGCCGCAGTCAACGTGCGGTGTAAATGTAGGCTTGTGCTTGCCTCTGAGCAAAACTGCTGCCTGAGCGGCAACACGGCCGAGCGGCTTGCCTGCAGCATCGATTACATACCACTTGCGCTCAACTTCGCCTTTTTTAGCCATATAAGTTGACATATTTTTCTTCCTCCTGAACAAATTGTTAAGTCCGCACGGATAGCTTAATTCCGTGCTCGTGCCTATTTATAATATCACAATCGAAGCGGCTTGTCAACAGAATTTCCGAATTTTTTAATTTAGTTTATACAAATCTCCGTTATTCTCAATTATACTCTCAAAATCTCCCGAATACTCAAACGGCATTTTTATTTTGACCTGTGCGGCTGCGACGTAATCGCCTGATCCGGGCGCTTTGTTGCTTAGCCAATTAAACTAATACAGCTTGAATTTCGGGTGTAAAAAAAGCAGCAAAGCCAAAAGTTCGGCAGTGCCGCTTTGGTTATGATGAAAGATGACACAAAAAAGTCCCGAAATACTGGTTTTTCGGGACTTTCATTTTGGTGTGATCTTTCTGTATTGTTACTGTTCGGCAGTCTCTGTGCTGGCAGTAGTCATGTTCACGCTGGGCGCAGAACTGATCGATGGTGATGAGGGCGTTTGCGCGCTGTTCTTTAAGCTCAGGATCGCCTGCCTTTTCTTATGGAAGTCAGAAAGATTTACAGAAAGCGCTTCTTCGGTTTTTTGAAGAACTGTGTCAACGTAATTGTTCGTTGCGTTTTTGATCTTCTTTGATGTTGTCTGCGCCTCAAAGATGATCCGCTGCGCTTCCTGGCGAGATTGTTTTACGATCTCGCTGCTTTCGAGCATATCGGTTCGCTGTTGGCTTGCTGCACTTATCAGCGTTTCCGCCTGCTTTTTTGCTTCTTCCAATATCTTGTTTCGTTCGGAAACTATCCTCTTTGCCTGGCGTGTTTCAGCGGGCAGATTTGCTTTTATTTCATCTATGATCTCGGATATCCGCACCTTGTCTACCATTACCTTGTTAACAACAGGCAGTTCCTTTGAATCTTCAAGAAGGTCAGTCAGATCTTCAAGCAACTCGTCAACCTTCATTGTTTACTCCTCCTCTGCATAATCTGTCACGAATCTCATCGTGTATACATTCGGGTACAAAATCCCGTATATCGCCCCCAAAGCCTGCCACGCTCTTTACGATGCTGGAGCTTACGTACATATTTTCCGCAGCCGATGAAAAGAACAGCGTTTCAAGCTCGGGGTTGAGCATTTTATTCGTCAGTGCCATTTGAAATTCGTATTCAAAGTCACTCATTGCACGAAGTCCCTTTACTACCGCTGTGGCATGGCGTTCACGGGCGTAATCGGCGAGCAGTCCTTCACACGAAACCACTTCAATATTGTCGATGCCCTCAAGCGCTTTTTCGAGAAAATGTATTCTTTCCTCGATAGTGAAGCAGGGGACTTTCGCCTTGTTGATGAAAACGGCAACGATCACCTTTTCAAAGGTTTTCGCGGCGCGTGTGATGATATCCACATGACCTCTGGTCACGGGATCGAAGCTGCCCGGACAAATAACAGTCTGCACAGCCACCCCTCCTTTTTTGCACATTCGTGCAAGATATTATTCTGCATAATCGCTATGGCAGTAGGTGGTAATCTTGATCTTACCGTGGCGGTACTCCCGCAGGCGCACAAACTCACCCAATGATTCGGGCAGTTCCTCGTTTTGAGGCGACTCGCAGATAACGATGCCGCTTTTATTCATAACTCGTTCCACGCATTGCAGGCACTGCTGAAGCACTCCTGTTCCGTAAGGCGGATCCATAAAAACGAGATCGAATTTTTCACGGGTAGTCTGAAGATACCCGAGTGAATCGGTGCGGAAAACGGCGGCGTGCTCCTCAAGCTTTGTAGTTTTGAGGTTGCGTTTAACAATATCGATCGATTCCTTGGCGCTGTCGCAGAATACTGCACGGGCGGCGCCTCTGCTGAGCGCCTCAATACCCATCTGCCCCGATCCTGCGAACAGATCGAGAAAGGCTCGTCCTTCGATATTAAACTGTATGATGCTGAAAACAGCTTCTTTGACCCGTTCGGTAGTAGGGCGGACGTCGTTCCCCTGAAGCTGTTCAAGCCTTCGGCCTTTTGCGAAGCCTGTAATAACACGCATAAAAATCACCTATCTTTTACTAATAGAAATTATAACATTGTTGTAACTGTTTTGTCAACCTTTTTTAATAAAAAATCTTGTAAAGTGTATATTTGTGATATAATCGCAGAAGAAATATCTCTTGTTTCTAATGCGGCGGGATATATTCCACGTTCAGTAGGCTTTTAAATCCACTACCGGACGCACAAGCCTACAGCTTGTGTCTGCGTGCTGAAAGCAGAGTTTTTAATTGTGGTAATTTGGAGTGGAATTCCGGGTAAAAATCAAAAAGGCACAACGCTTCCCGGGGAGATTGTGCCTTTTTGCAGTGCGGTAATATGTATTATGTACAGCCGGATATATTTATATGTGTACTGTGGATATGAATGATATCCGGTCATCTGCAGATCACCATGTGATCATTACGCCGTGTTCTTCGTCTGTTCGGCGTATTTCACAGCCGCACTCACGAAGCCTTGCTATCGCTTCTCCGGAGGGTAAATATCTGCTCTCCTGCGCCGAAATGACCGCCGTTTTCGGTTTGACCGCTTCCAGGAATTCCGTGGTTGAAGATCCTGCGCTGCCGTGGTGGGGCACTTGGAGTATATCTGCTTTTATGTCTGCGTTTGAGTTCAGTATGTCACGCTCCGCCTTTGACGATATATCGCCCGTAAACAGTGCGGTGTGATTGCCGTATTCAAGCTTCATCACTACCGAATTATCATTGGAATCATTATAGATCTTATCCGGCGATATAACGGTGATAACCGTATCGCCGAATGTATAAACATCGCCGGTGTGTGTGCATTCGCATTTTATCCCGCTGCTGATCAGAGTTTCGCTCAGTTTATCGTATCCTTCGTTACCGCCGGCAAGCGAGTACTCGCAAGTAACGAAACTGCTGATCGTTTTTTCCTGCGATACCCTTGCAAAATCGCCGATATGGTCGGAATCGGGGTGAGTCAGCACCGCCATGTCAATAGTTTCTATATTCAGATCGTCAAGCACGGCGATAATGTCGTGCTGCGCCTTTTCGCGTCCGCAGTCGATCAATATTGCCGCATCGGGAGTCTTTACGATAGCACAGCCCGCATTTCCCGCATCGGGGAAATATATGGCCGCTTCGGATCGTTCCGCCTTTATAAAATCAGAGCCGACATTTACCGCCGTCAGCAGAGAAGGCAGCTGATCTCTGAATATAAAGCTGATCACCGCCGTGACCATGATCATTGTCGCTGCGGTGATCTGTTTTTTGCGTCTGACTGTATTATTTTCGGGATCTGAAGCGGGACTTTTAGATTTTGTTTTTTCTTTATTGTTCCGTAACACCCGAGATTTTCCTTTCAATGTATTCCTGCTGGGTCATGAGGACTTTTCTGGATTTGCTTCCTTCGTGCGGCCCTACTATTCCCATTTGTTCCATTGTATCTACGAGTCTGCCTGCGCGCGCGTAGCCTACTCGCAGCTTGCGCTGAAGGAGCGACGTTGAAGCCTGCCCTAATTCGACTACAGCCTTGATCGCATCTTCAAGCATCGGATCCGAATCGTCTATGTCATCGGGGTCGGTATCTTTTGCGCCGCCGCCCTTTACGCCTACGCTTTCGCTGATACGCTCGATCTCCTCGGAGATTCCGTCGTCATAGTCGCTCTGCGCGTGCTCCTTAATGAAATCGGTGACAGCCTCAATATCCTCATCGCTGGAGAATCCGCCCTGAACGCGGACAGGCTTCGGTACGCCGACGGGCATATACAGCATATCGCCCTTTCCGATCAGCTTTTCGCCGCCGCCCGTATCAAGTATTGTCTTGGAGTCTACAAACGATGCGACCTTCAGTGAGATTCGGCTTGGTATATTTGCCTTGATAACGCCGGTGATGACATTTACGCTCGGGCGCTGTGTTGCGATGACAAGATGCATTCCCGCCGCACGCGCCTTCTGAGCCAAGCGGCAGATGTAGTCCTCGACTTCGCCCGGAGCTGCCATCATAAGATCTGCCAGCTCGTCAATAGCGATCACGATCTTCGGCATCTTCTTCGTTGCCTTCGGCGGCACAAATTCGCCGTCTATCACTTCGCCGTCGCCCACGCTGCCTTCAAGCTCTTCGGGCGTCATGGACGCAAGGTTTTTCTCCACCATTTTGTTGTAGCTGTCGATGTCCTTTACGTTGTAAAGCGACAGTTCCTTGTAGCGGTCTTCCATTTCGCTGACCGCCCAGCCCAGCGCACCAGCCGCTTTTTTTACGTCGGAAACAACCGGTACGAGCAGATGCGGGATACCTTTGTATTTCGAAAACTCAACCAGCTTCGGGTCGATCAATATCAGCTTTACTTCATCGGGAGTTGCGCGGAAAAGAATACTCATCAGTATCGAGTTTACACATACCGATTTACCGGAACCTGTTGTGCCTGCGATCAGCAGGTGCGGCATTTTCGCAAGATCCATCAGCACGATTTTGCCTGCAACGTCCTTTCCGATAACGCACTCGAGCTTTCGTGTCTTTTTGTTTTTGTTGAACTCCGACGATTCGAGAAGCTCTCTCATCGTAACGGAGGTGACGGACTTGTTGGGTATTTCAACGCCGATAGCGGGCTTTCCGGGTATCGGGGCTTCCATACGAACGCCGCCCTCCGCCGCAAGATTCAGCGCAATATCGTCAGAAAGACCTGTTATCTTGGAGATCTTTACGCCGGGTGCCGGTTGTATCTCATATCTTGTGACCGAAGGGCCTCGGCAGTAGCCGATGATCTTTGCGCCTACAGAGAAGCTTTCGAGAGTATCGATCAGCTTCCGTGCGTTTTCCTTCAGTTCCTTTTCGTAGCTGACATTTGCCGATCTGCCCTCCGTCAGAAGCTCGCTCGGCGGGTAGATATACGACTTCTTGCTGCGCTTTTTCTCCTTCTTGATATTCGCCTTTTCGGGAAGATCGTCTGCGGGTATCGAGCTTTTTTTGCTTTCCTTGATCTCTCTGACTGCGCCGGCCGTTTCGGGCTTGTAGCCCTGTTCAACAGTATCGAGAAAATCGTCGCCGAAAATGTCTGCAAACAGCTCCTCGTCTTCGTCCTGCGGAGTTTTCTTTTTTAGCTCGATCGGTTTTTCGGGCTGCTTTTTTTCGGGCAGATCATCAATATCTATATCGATCGAGTAGCTGTCATCATCTTCTTTGCCGGCGTTTAAAGGCGCATTCGTTGCATCGTCAACGGGTACGAAATAGTCGTCCTCGCCGTCTGCTTCTTCAGCGGGGAAGTAATCATCGTCATCGTCTTCAAACAGATTCTCCGACATGACCGGCGACTGCGGCAAGCTTTTGTGATCGCCGTCTTGATCGTCATATGCGTCATATTCGCCGCCGCTGTTGTCTTTATAATCGACGTCATCATCGCTGAGATCGTAGGAATCGTAATCGTCATTGTCGAAGAAATCATCTGTATCGATCCTCTTCGGCGAACGATCGGATGCACTTCGCTTGATCTTATCGATAAGCTGAGATATCTTTGACGAAAGCAGCTCGAACAGCCTTGTGTATATCTGCTTGACCGGAATGCCCAGCGCAAATACCATCAATACAAGAATAACCATAATTATAAGTATTCTTGCAGGGATAATGCCAAACAGCTTGATGAATGGAGCGCCCAATATGAATCCAAGAGCGCCGCCACCGTTGTAAGTTATTCCGTCAGCGAATGTTTGGCGAATGTTGAACTCATCATCGAATTTATATATGTATATGCAGGCGTTCAGCGCCGCTGCAAGACCCGCTCCGAAGGAGGTTCGGAACATCAGCTTCGGGATCTCCTTGTCGAGCATCGTTGCGACCGACAAAAACAGCAGCAGCAGAGGCCAGAACAGCGACAGCACGCTGAATGTGCCCCTTACGGCCTTGTGCAGCCACAGCCACACCATATCGCCCGGGATAAATATTATCGAGGCCAGCACAACTGCCGACACAAACATCACAAGCGAGCGCTTTTGTTTCTGAGCCGTTTTGTCGATCGTATTTGCATGGCTTGAGTTATTTGACTGTTTTATCTCTGCTGCGCCGCCGGGCATGATGTCCATAGGCTCGCTCTTTTTTGTTTTCGGCCGCTTCACGGTCTTCTTTTTTTCTTTCTTTTCTTCAGCCAATTTGCTTTCACCCCAATTACAAATCTTATCAGCCGAACGTCAGAGGCTGACCGCTGAACAGATTGCTGCCGGTCTTCAGCTCAATGATGCCGATAACAATAACGGCGATCCCGGCGACTGCCGTATATACGACAAATACATTCGTTCTGTCCTTTTCCAGCATCCATTTGAACAGCATTATTGCAAAGAATCCGACTATCATTGCTGCGATCATGCCTGCGATCATTGCGCCTGTGCCGACCTGGATAGTGTCCTGAGTTCCCTGAGCCTTGAACGCTTCGACAGACTCAAGCAATGCGGCTGCGATTATTGAGGGGATACCGAGAACAAAGGCGTAGTCGAGCGCGACCTGCTTGTTAAGACCGCGCAGCTCGCCCATGGCAAGCGTAGAGCCGGAACGTGAAAGTCCGGGGAATATCGCCGCAAGGCATTGAGCCAAGCCGATAAGAACGGCGTCTACCGTTTTCAGACGGCGTCTGCCGGGCACTTCGGACGTGGAGCGCGCGGCATATTTTTTGACGGTATTTTCCATCGCCTTTACGCCGACCCACAACAGCACGCTCGTAGCCAGCAGCGCAAAGCCCGTGATGATAAAATATCCCGTGTTGCCCTGCCAGATCTCTGCGATTTCCTTTCCGTTTATCCCGCCTGCGCCCGGGATAGGAACGAAGAGCAGAAACAGCGGAACCAATCCGATAACGATCATGACGAGAAGGTTTGTGTCGCCTTTCATTTTGCTCCAGCGGAATTTTCCCGAGAACACATCTCTTATCAATCCGAAAAACGCTTTGATGAGCCTGCCGATAAGCTTATGGTAAACAACACACACCGAAACAAGCGTTCCGACATGGAGCATGACGTTGAAGAAGAGGTTGCCCTCCATGTTGACGCCCATAATGTGCTGAAAGATAGTCAGGTGACCGCTGCTGCTGACGGGCAGAAACTCGGTCAGACCCTGCACAATACCAAGTATTATTGCTTCTAAAATGTTCATACTATGTACTCCTTAAATAAGAATAGCTATGTGATATGATACGGTCGAACTTGCATATGATCGGCAAAGATAACTGCCAATTTTATGCAGAATAATATTCGGAGCGTTCGCTCCCGATTATACAACCTACATTATACCATTAAATGAAAAAAGTAACAAGTAAATTTGAGAAATTTATTGCAGATTTTTAAATTTTGTTACATTTTGATAATAATATGATTATTTACTTTTTCGCAGGATGTGCTATAATCATATTAGAGGATTTTGATAACATACGCAATATACAGATGAAAGGTGTAATATGAAAAAGAAAATAAGGTATTGCTTTATTATAGCAGCGGCAATGATAATGATATTTGCGAGCGCCTGCGGAGAAGAGGAAAGTGAAAACAAAAACGAAGCTGTACCTGCGACGGTTCAGACGCAGGAGACCGCCGAAAAGCAAGACCGCAGCGCAGATGAAGTAAGACAGGAGCTTATAGGCGAATGGGGACGTCTTGGCGAAGTTATGCACGAATTTTACGATGACGGCGGGTGCGTGATCGGAGGAATGTATGGCAGCTATGAGGTCGGCGATGATCTGACGCTTATAATGACGACTCAGGGGGGCACTGTAACGGACTATAAATGGGCAGAGCCAACGGCGGAGAATTACTGGCGGCTTGAGGGCGATATGCTGACGGTCAACGGCAGTACTTTTACAAAAGTGACGGAGTAGTCATATCAAAAGCTGCATCAGCCGAAACAGCAGCCGTTCAGTGCTGTCGGAATAAAATAATACGTCCCTCGAGGTACATATGAAGATATATTACGAAACAAAAAAAATAAATACCCCGTCATGCGCTGCGCTCGGTTTTTTTGACGGCACACATACGGGGCATCGCACGCTTTTGAGCGCAATGAGGATCTACGCCGCCGAACACGGACTGACGCCCTGCGTATTTACATTTTCAAAATCGCCGTGCGCCATTCTCGGAAAAAACGAAAGCCGTTCGCTCCAGACTCTCTCTCAGCGGCTGAGCGGGATAGAAGAATTCAGCGGAGCGGAGATGTGCTTTGCTGTCGATTTCCTGAAATACCGTGAAATGGAGGCGCGGGATTTTGTGTCGGATATACTGGTCAACACTCTTAATGTGAGGGCAGTGTTCTGCGGATTTAATTTTCGTTTCGGCAGAAACGCTGCGGGTGATACATCGCTTCTAAAAAATATGCTGGAGCCTATGGGAATAGAAGTTTTTGTGATCGAGCCTGTATGCAGCGAGGGCGAAACTATCAGCTCCAGCCGAATTCGCCGTATGATCGAGCAAGGTAAAATGCTCGGGGCGAATTCAATGCTCGCCCACCCGTTTTCGATCACGGGAGAAGTCGTTCACGGTAAACAAAACGGCAGAACTGTTGGTATTCCCACGATCAATCAGCAGCTGCCCGAGGGTTTTGTTGTTCCCAAAAGAGGCGCTTATGCATCGTTTGCCGTTGTCGGCGGTCGGCGTTTGAGAGCCGTTACGAATGTCGGCGTACGTCCTACCGTTCAATGCGTCATATCAGAAGAACCTGACGATATTCTGATCCCGAATATAAACTGCGAAACGCATATACTCGAAAAAATCAGCGGAGAGCTTTACGGAGAGGATATCCGCACGGAGCTTTTGTGGTTTGAACGAGAGGAGCGGAAATTTCCCGACCTGAATACGCTTGCGCAGCAAATACAAAAGGATATAAAACACATCGGCGATCTCGATATTTACAATAAATACTTAAACGGAGTTGTATAGCTATGGCGGACGCTGCGGTAAAAGAACGGCAGATACATGATGAAAACGAAACCAAAGCACAAAAAAATAAACGGCTGTCGGGATATTGGTTATTTGTTATAATTTATAGCGCCGGTATCTTATCGCTTAATGTTTTGTCACTGCTGTCGGCGAGGTTCGATGATTTTTATTTAGATCATATATTCCGATATACAGGAGGAACATTAAGCCGGATCACGGGATTTGCGTCGTTTTCATGCGGGGAGATTATGATAACATCAGGCATTTTGCTTGTGGTTGCCGCGCTGATCTTGTGCATTGTAAACATATTTGTTCGGCGGCGCAGGCTGCGCGCGTTTTTTGTGCGGTATCTTAGATCGCTGTTAATAATTGTACTTACAGTTGTCATGATCTATACGCTCAACTGCACGATCATGTACTGCAGCACTCCGCTTTCGTTTGCGGGCGGCAGGAAGGATTTTGACATTGAAACGCTTGAATCGGTTAGAAACGATGTTGTCACACAGTGCAATGAATTGGGTCTTGAAATGAAGCGCGACGAAAACTATACGTTGGTGTTTGACAAGGATGCGGCTGATTCGGCTGCTGAAGCACTCAAGGGTATATCTGATGAATTCCCGAGGCTTGGGGGGTACTATCCGCCTGCGAAGGAGATACTCGGATCGTATTATATGTATAAGTCGGGGATCATAGGCATATACTTTCCGTTTTCAATGGAGGCAAATTACAGCCGATATGTTTCCGACTCTTATTTGCCTCACGTGATCGCGCATGAATATTCCCACTTGAAGGGGTATATATATGAAAGCGAGGCGAATTTCATGTCGTATCTGGCTTGTTCGAGAAGCGATGACCCTGCCGTCAGGTACTCCGGGCTGCTTTGCGTGCTGTATTATATCGATAATGACTACAAGTCGGCGGTAGGGGAGGAGCGCTACAATGAACAGCCGCAGATCGAGAATTATGTTATTCATGACGACAATTGTTACGACCGCAAAACGTATGAATATTTGAAGGAGCGTGACAAGGAAGAGCAGCCGAAAGCGGCAGAGATCGCCGAAAATGTAGGCGAAAAGGTGACCGACGCATACATGGAGGCGCTTGACTATACGCCGAATTACAGTGAAGTCACGCTTTTGATGCTGCAGTATTACGCAGAGCAATCGGAGGAGCAGAGTGAATAAAGATAGGCTGTGTATAATAATTATTGCTGCTGTGGTGGTATTGTCGGCGGGCGTGATAGCGGTGAGTCATCTGAATGAAGGTGAACAACGCACCGCATATATCTACTCAGATGATAAGCTGATCGATACGATCGACCTTGGCAGCGTTGAAGATGAATATTTTTTTCGTGTGGAAAACAGTGACGGCACGGGCTTTAATACCGTAACGGTCCGCCCGGGCGAAATAGGGGTGACTGACGCCTCCTGCCCCGATAAAGTGTGTATGCATACGGGGTTTATCCATTCGTCTGCGCTCCCCATAGTTTGTTTGCCAAATAAGATCGTAATAAAAATATCGGAAAATGAAAATAACGGAATAGATACCGTTACACAGTAAGGTGAATATTATGAATAAAAACATTAAATATATGGCGGCATCAGCGGCGATACTTCTTATGATAACGGCAGGAGGCTGCAAGCCGAAAAACGACAGTGGATCGAAGGCTCAGTCCTCCTCAAACACGATAGCCGATACCGTGTTGACCGAGGATAATGGAACAAGCGGCACATCGAGCAAAAGCGGCACATCGAGCAAAAGCGGCACATCGAGCAAAAGCGATACATCGAGCAAAAGCGATACATCGAGCAAAAGCGATACATCGAGCAAAAGCGATACATCGAGCAAAAGCGATACATCGAGCAAAAGTGACACGTCCAGCAAAAGCGATACATCGGACAGAAATGATACAGCGACCCGGAACGAAGGCGCAGCCGAACAAAATACATCTGACGTCAGTGATGAACAGATAACTATGAGCAAGCTTGGCGAGATCATGTCACGTCTTGCCGAGGAAGAATCGGAGATAAAACTGCCGTTTGTTCCATATGAGCCTGCAAGCAGCGAAGGCGGCAGCGCCGACAGCTCCTCGCGAAGTGAAACAAGCAGCAAATCGGCAGACGGCTCTTCTTCGTCCCGAACATATACGATAGACGGCGAAACATATACGCCCGACGAGAATGAAACCCCAATATTGAGAATGCCTGATTAATTGGTGATATTATGGATAATCCTTTTTTGATAAGATCGGACGATCCCAAAAAGTCCGATCGGCTGACACCTTTGTGTTCGGTCAATAAGGTGGTGATCGCAAAGCTGCCTGTTTACGGTGTTGATGATCCGATCGAAGGCATGAATGTCAAGAGCTTTTTCAGTGCAAAGATAATAGCCGACACTGTGCGAAAAAATGCGCCGCTGCTTCATATCAATGATATGGCGTACAGCGACAAGGATCTGCCGAAGGTCCTGGCAAGGAAGGCAAACGATGCTTCGGATTGTTACGGAGCGAAAGAAGCGCAGCGGATAATAAAGAAATTCGGAAGTCGTTTGGGGCTGCTGCTGCTGACGCTGAAGCTGGGGGAGAAGGAGAACCGCTACGCCCGTCCCGACTGGACTTTCGCGCACTGGGAGTATTGGAAAAATGTCAGTGATATAGTGCTGGTAGGGGGGCTTGCGAGCGGGTCGTTCGGCGAGATACTTCGTGACAGCGCCAACGAGGTATTTGCGCTGAAATGCGTCAAGCCGTATAATATTTTGCTTTACGCGAACGCAGCGCAGGCGGCGGTGCTTGGGTGCGCTGCCTGTATCGAGGCGAGAAGCGGAGTGTTTGTCGTAATGGATTTCGGACAAACGGGAATCAAGCGCAGCTGCGTTGTTATGAGGGATGGAGAAGCGGCGGAGATACACAGCTTTGAAACGCTGCCTTCAAGGTACATGGACTGGGAGCTGCCGAGCGAAGAGGAAAAGCTAAGGCAGGCGAAGAAGCTTCACGCTTACCTGATATCGGCGCTTGAGAAGACATACAGAGAAGCCGAACGGAAGCTGAAAACAGATATAGGCGACGAAATAATAATCAGTATAGCGAGCTATACGTCCGACGGGGTACTCGACAGTACAAGAGGCGGGTACGCCAAGCTTTGTCTGCTTGGAGAAAACTATGCAGAGGTACTGAACTGGGAATTATCCGGCAGATTAAGGCGGGAGGTCAGAGTAAAGCTGATACATGACGGAACGGCAGTTGCGCTGAATTTCCGCAGCCGCCGCAGCACGGTGTGTTTATCGGTTGGATCGTACTTTGGCGTAGGGTTTCCAGAAACGGAGATCGTATAGAGTAATGCGCTGAACTGTTGGCGGGCAGCATGGTTTTTTATCGAGATGAAAATCTATTAACCGAAGCATTCGGCAAGTCTTTCTCAAAAGGCTTGCCTTTTTAAAAGAGATCCCCCTTTCGCTTAGAATGGTCCAAGCGAAGGGGGGATCAAGTTTGTTTTGCAGTGTATCAACGCTGTATCATGCCGTGAAGCGGTAACGATCGGCGGTAATTACTGCTCCGAGAGAGATTTGATCTGTTCGATCATCTTTGTAACGTAGCTTTCGTATGCCGTTAACGTTACGGTGCCGTTTATTAAAACGGGGCATTTTCTGTTTTCTGCGGTAAAGTACTCGGCAGTGGCCTTTGAGCCGTCGGTGAAGGTGTATTCGACCTTCAAAATGGATTCGCCCGACGAAGGCTTTTCGGTTACGCCTCCTGTGCGCTGCGCATCTGTCAGCTCACTGTAGAACGAGTCGAAATCGCTTTTGTTTACTTCGGCGCCGTTTCGCTTTACCGTTGTAACGGTTTCGGTCTGTTCGCTGTCTTCCTGTGCTGCGGCAGTTTCGGTTTTTACGTCAAACCTACAGCTTGCGCCGCCGCCGGTTATCTCGATCGAAGAGAGCGATTCGAGCTTCGGGTCAAGTATCTTCTTTGAGATGCAGCTGCTGTAATCGTTCAGTATCCAGGGCGCGCTGTCGGTCTTTAGTTTGTATATGATCCCGTTGGTGAGCAGATAGAACTCTCCCTCGGGGCTTGGCTTTGAGGCTTTATAATCGACCGTCAGATCAGGGTACTCTGCGTTTACTGTAACGTATGGAATGTCAAGTCCGTATTCCTTTACCGCGGCCTCATCGGGATCGACCGTCATGACCTCTTCCGCTGTCAGACTGCGGATATTATTCAGCATATATGTGACGTTCTCCTCATCGGCGACAAGTCTGTCGGGAGAGGTTATCATATAGGTTGAGCTATATTTGTCGCTGTCGGCATATCCGAACTCTACGTCAACGCCGTAATGCTCGCCGCCGAGGATCATTTTTGTGAAGACATTTTCGCTGTCGTCATCGGCGGATTTTCCGATATTGGTGGACATCATATTCATAGCGCCGATCAAAAATCCGTCTGCCGAGTCTGTTGTAACAAGATAAATATTTTTGTCATCGTTCACGGTGAGATATGTGCCCTGATTGTCCGGGGCATCGTCGCCTACGGTGATCGTCGCCTTGTCGCCGTTGGTGAATTCCACTTTGACGACCGAACGAGGCTCATCAAATCCGAAGTCTGATTTTGCCGTGCCGTCGTTCACGATCTTGCCGGCTGTTACTGCGGCAGCGTCAGACGCGACCATATCGGGCGAGCCTTGAAGAAGCTCTTTGTCTTCGTAGCCCACGAGAGTGTAGATCGTGGAATCGGTCACCTGTGATGATTCACCCTCGGCATTTGTAACAGTTGATACGGGAGTTCTTGAAAGCAGAGTGTATTCTCCCTTCTCGTTCTTGACGTCGATCTGCTTTATATCTGCGGGGACGTGGGATATCAGTGAATACTCTTCGTGGGTGTGCTCCTCGCCGTCCGAATGCGCCGCAGTGATATCGCTGTCGGCTGAAGTGTCGCTTTGGTCGGGCAGAAGGAAATAAACTCCTAAAAATGCGCCTGTCAGAATTGCTACGGAGGCAATTGATATGATAAGCGTTTTTGTTGTTTTCTTCATTATCTATCACCTCACATATTACGGCGTTTAACGAAAATAACGATGCCTGTAATAAGGATAACAAGAGGCAGAACTATCACGAACAATACGGTGAACACGCCGAGCTGTACCGACGAGATATTAAGCGTTTCGGCTTTCAGCGACTGCGTTTCGATCTGAACGCCAACGTTATCTCTGCCGACAAGCGTATTCAGCAGCGCCGACATATACTGCGCATTTCCGTATATATTAGATGAAAGGAACGACTCCGTGACAGCGTAGTTCGAACCGATGACGACGATGTGAGATTCCTTGCTTTCTTCCGAGCTGTCGGATGAATCTTCTGTCTTTGCTTCGCCCTGAGATGCGATCGCTCCGACAGCCGCTTCGGGTGTGGTTTCTTCAACCGGCTCTGCGTTGTCGTCTGTTTCGGGAGGATAAATGATACTGCTCTGCTCCGAAAGCTTCATCAGCGATTGAGCTTTGTTGTCGTCAAGAATTCCGATGGCGCGGGTATAAACGCCGTTGCCATGGAGAACGCAGAACGGAAGCTCGGAATTCTTCATCTTGGCAGTGTATGTTGAATCTGTGTATTCCGATGCAAAGAGATACATTCCGTAAGTTATCTGCGACACCTTCGTCATGTCGTTCTCAACCGCATACCCGTTTTTGACCTCAAGACCCCACTCTTCCAGGAGTGAATCGATGTTCGGAGTTTCGGCGAGTGAGGCGCTCGGCAGATAGAGCAGCTGTTTGCCGTAATTTCCGCCGTTTGTAAGGTAATTTGCGATCTTGTCGACATATGCCGAATCGAGATCTATGTTCGGCGCATAAAGAACAAGCACTTCGGTATCGTCGGGGATGTCGTCGATAGCGGGAGATATCTCATCGGTTTCAAATCCGTTGTCGCTGAGAAATTTTACAAAGGCGGAATAGTCCTCGTTCGTGATGCCCGATATGAAAGACACCTTCGGTTTGGTGTCAAGCGTAACGTTCAGAATTGCAGATGTCACAGCCTGTTCCAGCTTGCAGCCTGCGATATAGTATGAGTACGATTGGTAATCGATCTGAACGTCAAAATATTCCGTGGTCGGCAAATATTTATAATCATTCTGACCCTGAACGATTATTCCGTACTGCGCAAGCTGTTCATCGGGATATTTGCTTGTGAAGGTCGGGTTCGATGCAAGGTCGGAGAAAGAAAGCTTGATATGATCCGACTTGTCGGCATAGTCATGAAGCAGAGCGTCGGACTGGATATAGTATTCGCCGCCCTCACGATATGTTTTTTCGTCGCAGAGAACGATCAGCTCAATGTCCTCGTTAAGCTTGTCGAGGTAATCGATCGTTTCGTCTGTCAGCTCAAAGCTTCCCGAGCCTGTTGTATCGGCAACAAGAGCGGGCACTTTTTCAACAAGCGTATTTGCGATAAGATTTACAAGTATCACTGCGGCAATAAAGAACGCAACTAATGCGATGGAGAACCAGCCCCGCCTGAAAGCGCGCGCCTTCAAAGCGCGTCTGGCTTCTCGGCGCGCCTTCTTCTCCTTTTGTTCCTCGGTCAGCTCTTTTCGAGGCTTTTTTGGCTCTTTTGCTTTTTCGTCCTTCTGCGTTTCATCTGTGGTTTCAACATCGGCTTCAGCGGCGTTTTCGGCCTTGTCTTCGGCGGCTTTTGCCGCTTCTTCGGCTGTGTCTTCCTTCTGAAGGCTCAATTTGTTTTCACTGCTCATTTCGACACCTCCTTAACTCCAGCGCTTCTTCTCGATGACCCTGATCGTCAAAAACAGGAACAATGCGATGATCGAGAGGAAGAATATCACATCGGCGAGGCTCAGCAGACCCACCGTAAAATTCTGATAATGCGACAAAAACGATACTGCCGACAGCGCCTTGCTGACGATCTCCGCTGATACTGCGCTTGCAACGTTGTCGAGCAAATATACAAAAAGCCCCGCAGCAAAGCCCGATATAGCGGCGATCATCTGGCTTTCGGTAAGTGACGAAAGGAAAATATCGATCGCAATGAATGCAGCCGCAAGCAGGAACAGCCCAAGGCAGTTGCACAGTATCACAGACCACTTTGGCGAAACAAAAAACGAAAGAACAAATCCGTAGATCAAAAATATCGACATACAGATCAGGTACATGATGCTGGCGGAGAAAAATTTTCCGAGTACGATCTCTCCGATCCCAACGGGTGAGGTGAGAAGCGCCTGATCGGTCTTCAGCCTTTTCTCATCGCTCATCAGCCGCATACATAATATCGGAGTGAGAAATATTGTTACCAAGAACATATTTGTAAAAACATATGTTAATTCGGACGTGCTGTTGCCAAGGCAGATCAGCGTGAAGAAAAGTCCCGAGAAAAACAGGAAGATAGACAGGATCACATATGCGAGCGGAGAGCAGAAGTAGGAATACAGCTCCCTTTTGATTATTGCGCCCATTATTTTGCCGCCCCCTTATGATTATTGTATTGAGTGTCATTTGTAAGCTTGAGGAAGATCTCTTCAAGCGACGGGTCTGCGCTCTGCATAAGCATAAGCGGCATTTTCGCTTCCGCAAGCTTGTAGAAGATCTGTTCTCTAAGGTCAATATCGCCGTTGAGTTCAACGATATAGTCGATCACGCCGTCGGAGTGTTCGCGTTCCTTTGTGACGTTATTTACTCCCTTGATCGATGACAGCAGATCGATAGCGGCGGACTTGCCGCCCTTAACGCCGACGCGAAGCTTATCGGAACGACCCAGTGTTTTCGCAAGATCCTCGGTGGGAGAATCGGCAACGATCTTTCCGTTGCTGATGATAAGCACTCTGTCGCAGATCGCCTGAACCTCCGAAAGAATATGGGAAGACAGGATCACGGTGTGCTTTTTCCCAAGACTTTTAACGAGGTTTCTGATCTCGATTATCTGTTTGGGGTCGAGTCCGACCGTCGGTTCGTCGAGTATCAGAACGGGAGGGTTGCCGAGTAGAGCCTGCGCAAGACCGACACGCTGGCGATAGCCCTTCGAGAGGTTCTTGATAACTCTGTCTTCAACCTGGCTGATCTTGACCAATCTGCACACATCGTCAATATGAGTATCACGATCCAGCTTGATCTTTTTGAGGTTATACATAAACTCAAGATATTTTCTGACTGTCATATCAACGTATAACGGCGGTATTTCAGGAAGATAGCCTATCTTCGATTTAACGCCCTTGGGATCATCGAGGATCTCGCAGCCGTCAACTGTGACAGTTCCGCTTGATGACGAGAGATAGCCGGTAATGATATTCATGGTAGTTGACTTACCTGCGCCGTTCGGCCCCAAAAAGCCGACGATCTCGCCGCTGTTCACAGTAAAGCTAATGTCATCAACGGCTTTTTTGTCGCCGTAGACTTTGGTGACATTTTTTACTTCGACCATAATTATTGTTCACTCCTTATATATCGGATCGCCATTCGGCAAACCGGACATTCTTTAACGGAATATACTATATCCTATAAAAATGAACAGAATATGAACTGAAGGAGTATTCTCTATGAAAACTCCCCGTCCGTAATGACGAAAAAACGCAGAACGGCTCATAGGTCATTCTGCGTTTTTGAATAATAAACTTCAATTTAACATTGCCGACATACTGCGGCAGCTTATATGATCAGCTGTTGGGATCGAGGTCGGAAACGTTAAGACCCGAATTCAGACGAAAGCGAATATCGCTTGCCGGTATGGGATCATCCTCGTTGTCGATCTCTACCTCGTTTTTCTCGGTGTATACCATTTCGTACGAAACACCGCCGATAGTTCGCTTGAAAAATGTTCCGTCTGATACTAAATAATCGCCGCTCTGACCGAGGTTTGCGGCAATGCAGACATCGCCGATGTTCGCCAGCATAGCGGTTTTGCCGTTATACTGCGAAAGACTAAGCTCGACCTTAGAGGTGTTAACAGCTTCTTTTACGATCATGTTCATGGTTGCGGCGTCTGATTCCATTACAGAAAGCTTAGAGGAGTTAATGAGCGTTGAGATAACGGGCACGGCAATTCCCGCAAGTATCGCCAGAATAGCGATAACAATTACAAGTTCCACCAGCGTAAAGCCTTTTTTGCTTTTCCGTTTTGCCTTTTTGATCTTTTCTTTCATAGGCTACACCGTTCTTTACTATATTAAGTTTGATTCCCTTTTGGCGCATTATTTCACCTATGTACATTATACACTATATGATCATATTTTTTCAATACTTCTAATCAAGTAAAGTTAACAAATCTTTAGATCAATTCTTGTACAATAAATCGATCGTTTGTGAACTTTATGTGAAATCCTTCAAAAGATATGAGCTTATATCCGGATTCGGGGACGCACCGATCAAATCGAGTTCCCCTGTTTGCGGGGTGCGGATCTTAGGCGGCAATGTCATTATGCTGTGCTCTATCGAACATTAAGCTAATGACATTGGCTCGTCCCTCCCCTCGGCAGCTTTTTTGAAAAAAGCTGCGCAAGAATCTGTTGATTAATATTTTATTAACTCATTCGAAAGCTGTTGAACATATATATTTTTCACTTTACAAATCAATCGAAATGTGATATAATCACAGAAAGATCGTTTGTCTGCGTTAAGCCGATGATCCGGATCTTTCTATTTTGTGTGGTGACTCCATTGGAGGTTTCTTTATGGAAAATAATTCTGACAACACACTTCCCCGCACAGGCGGCGAGCCTGTAACGACCGAGGATGCTCCCGCCGAAATGTCTTTGGAAGGCAGAAAGGCGCAGCTCGAAAAAAAGGTCAGCGAGGAGCTTGACCGAAAACCCGATGTATCGCCTGCGGAGGATCGTCCGTATGCATATGAGGGCGTATATGCGGATCCGTTCGATAAGAGCGCTGAGCCAAAGAAGCCCAAGTTCTCGGGAGGATCGAGAGCATATCTTGTCCTGCTGATCGGAGTAACCGCTGCATTTATTATCGGTTTTGTCATTGAGTGCGGGCGGGCGTATTCTGAAAACGGCTTGTTTGGAGGCGATCTCGACAGGTTTGTGATGCCCTCTCCGGACGACGGAGACAGCCCGTTCGGCGGAATGTTCCCGTTTGAGTTTGACTTGCCGGACGATGACGACGCCCCGGATACGAATGATGACAGTGACGCCGACATAAGCGCAGACAGCAATCTCGTGAAAGCGCCCGGCGAAGACGATATTCTTGATCCGAACGCAAAGCCGATCGAAGCGGAGGATCAGCCCGATGATATAGATTCACCGGAATACTCTGCTCGAAAAGCTTATAAGGTAGTCGAGAATTCTGTAGTTAACGTTGTGGTATATACAGACCCGAAATATATCGGAGATGATGTCTATAAAGACGGTACGGGCACGGGTATCGTAATCAGCAGCAGCGGTTACATAATAACCAACAGTCACGTGCTTGACGACAGCACCGAACGAGGCGTCGAAATTATAATGAAAAGCGGCGAGCGATATGCGGCGGCAATTGTTGGCTGTGATTCCAGAACCGACTTGGCAGTTCTGAAGATCGATGCAGATGATCTGACAGCCGTATCGTTTGTGGATTCCGATCAGGTCGAGGTGGGGCAGGACGCGATCGTTGTCGGCAACCCCGGCGGCGTAAACTACTCTCATTCCTTGACCAGAGGCTGTGTTTCCGCCGTGAACAGAAGCATTCCGACCCGGTCGATGGTATCCTACATTCAGACTGACGCTGCGATAAACCCCGGTAACTCGGGCGGGCCGCTCCTCAACAGCGCAGGACAGGTCATGGGTATAACGACTATCAAGATCGCAAATACCGATTATGAGGGAATGGGGTTTGCAATACCTTCGAATCTGGCCATAGAGATCGCAAACGATCTCATCAGGCAGGGCTACGTTGACGGCAGAGTTCGTCTCGGAATTATGGCGAGCGTGTATGACGGAGGCTTGACATCAGGCATTGAAGGTATAGTGATAAAGGACATTCTTCCGGATTCGCCTCTCAACGATACCGAAGTGAAGGCAGGCGATGTGATAACTGCGATCAACGATGTTCCTACTCCGAACTTCTCTGTTTTCTACAGCGAGCTTGGAGAATACGAACCCGGCGATGAAGTAACGCTGAAGCTTTATCGCGAACCTTCACCGGGCGACGCAGGAAAGACATACACCGTGAAAACAGAATTGCTTGAAGACACAGGGGATAAATAATAGTACTGACCGATATATTTGTATAAACTTATGCGGCGATGTATATAACGATCGGAGTTTTATTAGACAAGTGTCGGAGAAATTGTAAATTTTAATTCTGAATTAGAATTAAAATAAAAAAATCCAAAAAAATTTTAAAAAAATTGATTTTTTTTAAAAAAAACTATTGGAATTTTACAAAAAATATAGTAAAATATATACGGTAGATTTTTATATTTGGGTGGGATGATTTATGCGTGGAGTAAAAATTGTAAGTAGAACCGAAACTACGAAAATCATAGTTGATGACGAGACCAGACCGATCCCGATCATACTGTTCCTCCTGTTCACAATTGCAACTACGGCGGTGAGCATTGTAGGTATTGTAAATGAAGAGCAGCGGCGGTGGGCATTTATCATGGCAGTATGTTACTTTATTGTCAGTGCCCTTATCTTCTCGGGCTATTCCACAACGGTTTCCAAGCAGAGTACCTACAAGTACAAGGTTATCGTTGCAGAAGGCACGGATATGGATGAATTCTATGACAAGTATGAGGTGCTCACACAGAAGGGCAGAGTATACGAGGTTATAGAAAGAAGTTAAGTTCAGAATACAATTTTACGGGCAGCCGAAAAGCTGCCCGTTTCTCCTTTTTTAGCTTTGTTTTCAACAAGCAGGGACAAGCCGTTGGCTTCTCTGCGGTTATTGGAATTTTATGGTAATGCCCATTTCCTTTGAGGAGATCGACCTGATCTGACCGGTGGAAAAGTCGGTGGATATGTTGTACTCAAAGCTGCCCGCATTACCCTTAAACAGGGCAGAGGGAGGCTGCGAGTCGGGGTTTGAGGAGGATAGGACGAGCGACTGAGGGTCGGCTGCACTGCGCATAATATCAAACAGGATCCTAGGCAGCGAAGCAGCGCTCAGCGCAGAAGAGTCCGACTTGTAGCTGAGGTCATCAAAGCTGACGCTGCAGCCGTTCGGCATAAAGGCGCATACCATGCCGTTTAGCGAGTCGGGCGAGGAGAACGAAACGGAAAAAAGACTTTGGGGTGTATTGGTGAGCGAAAGAGAATATTCACGTCCTAAGTATTCTGCCGTACATTCACACCCGCCCAGCGACAGCGACGGACGGGCAGGCTCGGGAGGCTCGCCGCATGAAGACAGCGGCAGCGCAAGAGCGAGAGTGAGTGCGGCGCAGGTGAATTTTTTGATATGGATCACCACACAAATTACATAAGATATTTTACAGCAAAAATAATATCTCTGGCATTGACGCATGAGGAAGACATTTCGTCGATACATTCATCCGCCGCAAAGCCGTGCAGATAAACGCCTGCAGCCGCAGCTGAAAACGGCTCGATCCCCTGGCACACCAAAGCTCCGATAAGCCCTGCAAGAACATCTCCGCTTCCGCCCTTTGCAAGGCAGCCGTTGCCGGTGGGGTTGATGATCGTGGAAGAACCGTTGGAAATGACAGTGTTCACTCCCTTCAGAACTACGATGCAGGAATGCTTTTTGGCGAAATCCTCGGCAAGCTTTACACGGTTTGACTGTACGTCGGCAGCGGTTATCCCGCACAAGCGAGCCATTTCGCCGGGGTGGGGAGTAATGATCGCAGGCGCATTTCGCTGTAATAATATATCTGTATGCTGAGAAATGCAATTAAGACCATCTGCGTCAATAATAAGCGGGCGGGACGTGTTCTTTATGATCTCCTCACAGATTATCCGCGTATCGTCTGTGACCTTAAGCCCACACCCGAGAACGGCAGCGGAGGAGGAATCTATCTCGCTGACAATGCGGTCTGCGCAGTCGGCGCTGAGAGTTCCGGAGGCTGAGGCGGGCAGCGGGACAAACACATTTTCCCACAGATTTGATGCGCAAATGGGATATATGTTCTCGGGAACGATCATTTTAACGATACCCGCTCCCGCCGTAACAGCTGCGCTCCCGCAAAGCATGGCAGCGCCCGCCATGCCAAAGCTTCCACACACGCACGTAAGAGTTCCGAAGGTTCCCTTGTTGCAGTCGCCGTCACGCATTTCGTTCAATTTGTCGATAACGCTGTCAAAAATGACCTCGGGCTTCAGGGCTTGATCATTCTTAAAATCAAACATTTTCATTCGGCTGCCTTCTTTCTGTTTAATTGCATAGTAAATATATTATTCACTTACGGCTTGTATATATTCATATTTTATCCATCTAACCGCGGCGGGACACATTCGGCGTTTGGCAGGGGCGTAAATCCCTAACCGATGCAAAAGCCTGCGATTTGTATCTGCTCAAAAGCATAGTTTTTAATGTAATGTGGGAATAATACTTAATCAAAGCCCCCTCTTCGATATAAAAGAGGGGGTCGTTGAATTTGCGGAACGGTCCATAGGGTTCGACAAAGTGTATGCGCATATCGGGATAGCAGATCATTTATTATTCTTCGGCTTATCTGAAGACGAGCCGCTCTCGGCGTTTGATTTTTTCTGCTGAGAAGACCCGCTCTTAAAAACACCTGCCTTCAGAAGCTCTGCCTTGACATTCGTGCGAAGATAGGGCTTCATTGTATTCAGCGTTTTCTCATCGGGAGAAAACAGCAGAAGGCAGTCGCCTCCGAATTTATCGAGATGCATTTCGGCAGCATAAACGTCGGAGCCGTTTTCCGTAACAGACGCCTTGAAGATCTTTTTGAAGCTTTTGTTGTCAAGCTCGGCATTTTTCAGCGTTCTGAGGGTATTAAGTTTTTTAACGTCAACGCTGATAATGCGTTTGCGGCTGCGCTTAGCGGTTATTCTGTCGATCGTGAGGTTGCTGTTGGTAACTGCGTATTCATATTCGACGTACATACCCGTAACAAGATAGTATGAGCCGTAAACGGCAAAAAGAAAGGCGCACACGGCAACGATAACGAAATAGTGCGTACCGATACCGTTAAGCCCCATAAGCATCAACACGGCAGGAACGGTAAATATCAGCAAAAGATAAATAATAAGTTTCATGATGTGCTTGCTGTTGTTTTTTCGGATCACAAGCTGTTCGGTAAATGAATCCATGAAATCACACTCCGTTTATAAACTTTTTAATCATAGTATATATTATATAATACCACAAAAGGACAAATTTTGCAATACAGAACATTGGCAGTGTTACGGCTTTTGAGCGAGCTAAAAAACTATTAACTAAAAGTTTTTTGCGCAGCTTTTTTGAAAAAAAGCTGCCGAGGGTGTGGTGGTGCGGTCTACCAGTGGCAGACATAGCCGCAGGCAACAGCACCGACCGACGCGGCAGCCGAGACCGCGGCGTCGCAGAAGCCCCGACCGAACCGGCAGGTGAGACCGCAGCTCCACAAAGCGCACTTGCGCACACTTTAACATTTAGTCTTCACTATCGACTTCAATATTTTTCGTTATTACAAATATTTGACGTCTCCATCATCCCCCAACCCCCTTCTTCCTCAAGGAAGAAGGGGGCTATAGGTGGCGGGCTGCGCCCGCCGCCCCTCGGGGAGCTGCGCTCC